>BEIC01000049.1 GCA_002898875.1 bacterium HR26 | reverse complement strand
GCCAGCGCCGTCACGACCTCGTAGGGGATCGTCCCGCACAGCTCGGCGATGTCGACCGCCGTCATCTCCCCGCTCCGCCCGTCGCCGAGCACGAGCGCCGGCTCGCCCGCCTCGACCCCGCTCACCCGGCTGACCTCGATGACCGTCTGGTCCATGCACACCCGCCCCCGGATGGGGCAGCGCGCGCCCCGGACGACGAACCAGCCGCAGTTCGAGAGCAGCCGGGCAAGCCCATCGCCGTAGCCGATCGGCGCCAGGCCGCAGCGAATCTCCCGCCCGGCCACAAAGGTATGCCCGTAGGAGATCCCCTCGCCGGCCGCCACAGTGAAGACCCGAGCCAGCCGGGTCTCCAGCCGCAGGGCCGGCCGGGCGTCCGGCGGGGCTGGCACCGCAGCCGAGGGCGGCAGCCCGTAGAGGACGATCCCGGCGCGGACCAGCCGCTCGCCGGGCAGGTCGGCGTCGCCGACGACGCCCCGGAGCGCAGCCGCGCTGTTCGCTTGGTGGACGACGCGAGGGGCGATCCCATGCCGGGCCAGGAGGTGCCGTACCTGGCGGAAGCGGCGTGCCTGTTCCCGGAGAAACCCGGGGTCGGGCTCGTCGGCGGTGGCGAAGTGGGTGAAGAGGCCCTCCAGCTCCAGCCGCGGGTCGGCGACGATCGCCTGCGCGAGCTCCAGGGCCTGATCTACCTCGATGCCGAACCGGCGCATCCCGGTATCGACCTTGAGGTGCAGCCGCGCCGGGCCAAAATCCCCGCTGGCAGCTCGGGCGACAGCCGCGACGTCGACCGCCGAGCCCACAGCCAGCGCCAGGTCGGCGTCGAGCGCCGGCTGGAGCAGGGCGTAGTTCGGCGGGCCGAGCACCAGCACCGGCGCGGTGATGCCGGCGCTGCGGAGAGCTAGCCCCTCCTCGATCCGCGCCACCCCCAGCCAGTGCGCCCCGGCCGCGAGCAGCGCCCGAGCGCAAGGGATCAACCCGTGCCCGTAGGCGTTCGCCTTCACCACGCCCATCAGGACGACGTCTTCAGGTAACCGCGCCCGCACGGCCTGGACGTTGCCGGCCAGCGCGTCGAGGTCGATCAGCGCGTGGGTGCTGGCCTGTGCCGCCGCCAGCCGGTCCGCGAACGCCAGTGCCATGCTTCGCTCCCGCCCTTCGCTCCCCGATCCTCCCCGGCGTGCCGCGCGCCGATAGTATGCGCTTCGGAGACGCGTGCCAAGTGGATCACGAACCGGGTGAGGCAGAGCGGGCTATACTGGGCTGCCGGCCTGACTATAGCTCCTGGATCGGCACGACGCGTTGGCCGGCCGAGCGATCCGAGCCGGTGCCTGGATAGGAGGATCACCGTGCGGCCACACGAGAGCGCCGAGCAGCGTGTCCTGCGCGCCGTTCGCTTCGGCGACGAGCAGCCGACCTGGATCCGGCCGAGCTACGATGGCTTCGGCATCGTCAACCTCCCCTGGTCGCTCCTCGCCGCGCTCGGTGGCGAGCCTCAGGGCCTGCCGGTCTCTGCCGAGGTCTGGCCGCAGCAGCTCGCCGCTGGGGTCGAGGCCGTCCTGCTACTGGTCATCGACGGGCTGGGCTACCGGCGGCTCCAGGAGACGATGGCCGAGGGTATCACCCCCACACTCGCGCGGCTGCGCGAGCAGGCCGCCTGGTTCCCGCTCACCTCGATCTTCCCCTCGACGACCGCGGCGGCCCTGACCACGCTGGCGACCGGCCAGCCGCCGGCCCGGCACGGGCTGGTGGGCTTCACCTGCTACCTGCGCGAGTTCGGGATGCTCAGTAACCTGCTGTTCTGGACCCCGCTCGGCAAGTTCCCCAGCTATGCCAGCCAGGGGCTCGACCCGCGGGCCTTCCTCCCGGTGCCCACCATCGCCGAGCTGGCCACCGGGCAGGGGATCGACTGCGTCGTGGTGGCCCCGGAGGCCTTCCGGGAGACGCCGCTGACGCGGATGCACTCCGCTGCGGCCCGCTACCTCGGCTACCGGACGGCCGGCGAGTTCGTCGCGCTGGTCCACCGGGCACTGGCCGAGCCCGGGCGACGCCTGGTCACCGCCTATTGGGACACGATCGACAACCTGGGGCACTTCTTCGGGCCGGATCACCCAGCGACCTTGGCCGAGCTGCGGCTGCTCGACCGGCTCCTCGTCGACGAGCTGCTGGCCCGCTTGCCCCGGCGCGACGTGCTGGTCGTCCTCACCGCTGACCACGGCATGGTCGCGCTCGACCCCGCGCGCGAGCACCGGCTGAACGGGCTGCCGCTCCTCGAGCGGGTCATGGTCCCGCCAGGTGGCGAGCGGCGAGCCGTCTACTGGTATGTCCGCTCCGAAGCGCGGGAGGCGCTCCGGCAGGAGCTGCTGGAGCTGGCCGGTGAGGACGGCTGGCTCGCCAGCGGCGAGGCGCTGCTGCGCGACGGGCTGCTCGGCCCGCCGCCGCACCACCCGGAGGCAGCCTGGCGGGTAGGAGACCTGGTCCTGATCGCCCGCGGCGGCGCCAGCTTCCCCTATGACCCGCCTGGCGTCACTCCGCGCCCGTCGTTCGGCGCGCACGCCGGCCTGGAAGCCGAGGAGCAGCTCGTCCCCTGCCTGGTCTGGCGGCCGTAGGCCCTGCTAGCGTCCGGCATTCGCGACGAACCGAGAGCCTCGCTGGCCTTGCTACTCGCCCTCCGACTCGGGCGCGGTAACCTGTGGCGATCGGGCGGGGGCCGGCTGGCGGGGGAAGGTGAGCACGACGAGTGCGAACGCCAGCGTGACCGCGATCAGGATGCCGAGGTAGACCGCGCCGAGCGCATCGGCCAGGGCCGCGCGCAGCGCGGCGAGCTGGGCAGGGTCGAGCGCGGCTCGCAGCTCGGGGTTGAGCAGCGCGTTGCTCGACGCCTCCGAGGTAGCCACGCCGAGCCGCGAGCGCATGGCCGCGCTGAGCACCGTTCCCAGCGCCGCCACGCCGACTGCCCCGCCGATCGTGCGCGAGAACCCGACCAGCGCGGTGACGATGCCCCGCTCCTCCCAGCCGACCGCGTTCTGCACCGCGATGATGAACGCCGTCGAGCTGAAGCCCATGCCGATCCCGAAGAGTGCCGCTGCCACGACCGGCCAGAGCAACTCCGCGCGGCCCGGCACAAGCTGGAGAATCAGCCCGGCGACCAGCATCGCAGTCATCCCGGCGACGACCGATGTTCGGAAGCCGAAGCGCAGGATGATCCGGCCCGAGGCGGTCGAGGCCAGCGACCAGCCGAGCGCGAACGGCATCACGACGGTGCCAGCGGTGATGGCCGTTCCACCCAGCACGCCCTGGACGAAGAGGGGCAGGTACGAGGTGATGCCGAACATGCCGGCGCCGATCAGTACGCCACCGGCGAACACGACGCCGATCAGGCGCCGCCGGAAGAGCCGCAGTGGTAGCACCGGCTCTGCTGTACGGGCCTCGACCAGCAGGAAGATCCCGAGCAGCAGAGCGCCCAGCGCCAGGCTCCCGGCCACGTCGAGCGCCGTCCAGCCCCGTCCCTGCCCCGCTCTCAACAGGCCGAGCAGGAGCAGCGTCAGCCCGGCCGTCAGCGCGGCCGCTCCGGCGTAGTCGATGCGGTGCGGGCGCCGCGCCACGCGCTCGCGCAGGGCCAGGCCGATCAGCAGCAGGGAAGCGAGCCCGAAGGGAATGTTGACGTAGAAGACCCAACGCCAGCTCAACGTGTCGGTGATGAAGCCACCGACGGTCGGCCCGGCCACCGCCGAGGTGCCCCAGACCGCGCTGGTCAGCCCCTGCAGGCGGGCCCGCTGCTCGATCGAGAAGAGGTCGCCGAGGATGGTTAGCGTGACCGGGATGATCCCGCCGGCCCCCAGGCCCTGCAGCATGCGGAAGAGCACGAGCTGGGGCATCGATTGGGCGAGGCCGCAGAGGATCGAGCCGAGCAGGAAGAGCAGCGTGGCGGCGACGAACAGCCGCTTCCGCCCGTACAGGTCGGCCAGGCGACCGTAGAGCGGCACGGTTGTGGTCGACGTCAGCAGATATCCCGAGAAGACCCAGGGATAGAGCGGCAGCGCGCCGAGCTGGCCGACGATTGTCGGCATGGCCGTGCCCACGATGCTGGTGTCCAGTGCTGCCAGGAACGTGCCGAACAGCACGCCGGTGACCACGGCGATCTGCCCGCCGCGGCTGAGCTCGCGCGGTGGCTCCTCGTGGGTCGGGATCTCTGGCGCACGCAGTGGACGTCCCATCGTGCCTGCCGCCCCCCGCTCGCGCTCGACTCTCAGGCCGGCAGTGAGGCATCCTCCGGCTCGAGGGCACGGCTCAGTATAGGTCCCCTCCCGGCCGGCGGCTATCTTCCGCGAGGCAGGCGAGGGTGCGGGCGCAGTTCGATCGAGCGCGGCCGGCGCACGGGACGCTGGAGCAGCACAGAGTGGAGCCAGCACTGGCGAAGGCAAAGCCGCTGTGGAGCGCCCGCTGGGGCTACGATAGGCCGGTCGGCCGTTGGGGAGCGGATTCTGGCGGGCTGGAGGGGTCTTGCCGCGGGCGGATGCGCTGATTCTCGAGGCCGCGACGGGCGTGCGGCGGTTTACCCGTGCCGAGCTGCAGGATGTGCTCGAGCACGTGGCGCGGGCTGGGTTCGATCCGAGACCGGACAAACGGGGGAGGACGAACGCCGAGGAGCACTACCGCAAGCATGTTGAGCGATTTCGGGAATGGCCACCGGGAACAACACTCGAGGCATACCTCGAGAGTGCTCGGCGCGTCATCCTGGATCGGCGAAGCAGCGTCTTCACGAGTCGCTATGGGGCTATTGGCAGCTCGAAGAGCGGACGAGCTGCGTGGGCCGGGAGGGTCGGACTGGGTTGTGGTAGAATATCGAGTCGAACTCGGGCACTGGACGACGGTGTTTCAGCCACGCGATCTTGAGCACGATTTCCTTTATGCCACGAAGCGGGAGCATCTCCGATGGCTACGACCGCGGAGCTGAAGCGATCGATCGATCTCAATCTGGATATCGTCGACTTCGAGATCGAGGACATTTCGGAGCTTGCCCCGATCTGGGATGATGAGCCCGACGATATCCGCGCCGCGGAAGAGTTGACGTGGAACTCGACCATGTCCCGGCTGCGGCTCGATCTCGACCCTGCTTACCGCTCGGGCCAGATGACGCCCGAGCAGGCCGAGCGCTATCGCTGGCTGCTCCGGCGCCTCGAGGAGCTCCTGCCGGTCATCGAGCGCTTGGGGTTTGCCAGGCCGCCGGTGCCGCTCGAACCCTAGCTCGGCCCCGCGTCGCGCGGGCGTGCTCCACCTCGCCCTATCCCTGACCACAACTCTGCACGCATAGCGACCTCCTATCACCTGCCGAGGCCCACTACCTGCGGCACGTCGTTGCCCAACAGGAATGGTCGCCAGGCACGACCCTGGACGACTACTTAGCCAGCATTCCCCGGGTGATCCTCGATCCGCGTAGTAGGGTGCTCATCAGCCAGTACCAGGGCAAGGGCTGGCACCTCGCAATCGTGCGTCGTTCCGAGGAGTTCCGAGGCCCCGAAGGATCCGACTGGATCTTGGTAGAATACCGGCTGGCGACCGGGCACTGGATGACGGCGTTTCAGCCGGAGCGTGGTCTGGCGTACCTTGAGGATGTCAGGCGAAGGAATCAGCGATGGTTGCGCAGACCACGATAGACCCGGGAAGAATCGCGATCTCCCTCGACTATGTTGCGAGAGAGCTGGACTTCCTTGCGGAAGTCGAGGGTGAATCGGAAGAGACGCAGCTCGCCTACATGCTGGAGTGGCCCGATCTGATGGCACGCCTCCAGAGTCTCGAGCGCGCTTATCGCTCTGGCAGGATGACCTCGGAGCAGGCCGAGCGGTACCGCGAGCTGCTGGGCAAGCTGAGCGAAGCCCTGCCCATCATCGAGCGGCTCGGCTTGACCAGACCACCGGTGTCGCTCCAGCCCTAGGCTGCCCCGCGACGCACCTGCTCACCTCGCGTTACCCCTTCCCACCCGCGAGAACGTCGCGCGTGCAGTGGACCAATCCGATCTTGCCTCGATGCTGCCGCCGATCTAGGCGGCAGTCTCGTTCGGCCGGCGGCATTTCGAGTCTACCGGTTCGCCTGTCCGGCGCTGCTGCTCTCCGGAGTGCAGGGATTGCCGGCAGGGAAGGCCCGTTCTGCTGGGCGATCACTCGGCCAAGCAGTGCCCTCCTTGCGGAAACCGCGCGAGCGGGGCAAGATCCTCGAGCAGGACGTCAGCAGGGGAGGGTGACGCGATGGTTCCAGAGCATGCGCTCGTCGATGATCGGGTTCGGCCGGTACTCGAGCGGCTGCACGCTCTCGATCAGGCCCAGCGAGAGGCCGGGCTCCCGACTGAGCAGCGGATCCGCAACGTCACGCCACCGACCGGCGCGTTCCTCTACGCCACTGTCCTGGCACTGCGGCCGGCCCAGGTGTTCGAGATGGGCTCGTCCGTCGGCTACTCGACGATCTGGCTGGCGCTGGCCGCCCGCGCGTACGGCGGGCGAGTCATCGGCAGCGAGCTACTGCCCGAGCGCGCCGAGGCGGCGAACCGGCATCTCCTCGAGGCCGGCCTCGATGCGGTCGCTGAGGTCCGCACCGGCGACGCGGCCGAGATCGCCACGACGCTGGATGGGCTCGGACTGGTCTTCATCGACGCGGAGAAGGATGACTACACGCGCCTCTTCCAGGCGGTGATCGACCACGTCCTGCCTGGCGGGCTGGTCCTGACCGACAACGTGATCTCGCACGACTGCACCGCCTATCTCTCGTTCTTGCGCCAGCGGCGTGACGTGACCACGATCACGCTGCCCTTCGAGCGAGGGATCGAGTGGACGGTCAAGGGGTGGTGAGTCCAGCCTGGTAGAGGAGCGCAGCGATGCGCGGATCGCCCTACGATGTCGCCATCGCTGGTCTGGGGGCCATGGGCAGCGCGGCAGCCTGGCACCTCAGCCGGCGCGGCTACCGCGTCCTCGGGCTGGACGCCTACCGCCGGGGCCACGACCGCGGGTCGTCCCACGGGCGAACCCGGATCATCCGCCAGGCCTACTACGAGTCGCCCGACTATGTGCCGCTGGTCCGGCGCTCCTACGAGCTCTGGCGTACGCTGGAGGAGGAGAGCGGCCGGGCGCTGCTGACCGTTACCGGCGGGATCTACCTCGGCCGCGCGGGGACGGAGCTGGTGGCGGGCGCGCTGGCCAGCGCTCGCGAGCATGGCATCCCGCACGAGGAGCTGGACGCGGCCGAGATCCGGCGGCGCTTCCCGGCCCTCCGCCTCCCGGACGATTTCGCCGGCCTCTACGAGCCAGGCGCCGGCCTGCTCGACCCTGAGGCCTGCGTGGCCGCGCTGCTCGACCTCGCGGCCGCCCACGGGGCCGAGCTGCGCCATGAGGAGCCGGTGCGGAGCTGGTGGGTCGACGGGGATGGGGTGGTGGTCGAGACTGAGCGGGAGCGCTACCGCGCCGGCCGGCTGGTGCTGGCGATCGGAGCCTGGATCGGCCAGCTCCTCGCGGACCTCCAGCTGCCGCTAGAGATCTGGCGTATCCTGCACGTCCACTTCGAGCCCGAGCGCGACGACCTCTTCCCCGCCGGCCGCTACCCCTTCGCGCTCTGGGAGATCCCGGAGGGCATCTACAGCGCCTTCCCCGCGCTCCCCGGTCAGGGGGTGAAGTTCGGCCGGCACGACACCGGCGAGATCTGCACGCCGGAGGCGGCCCGGCGTGAGGTCTGGCCCGACGAGGTCGAGTCGCTGCGGGCCATGCTCAACCGCTTCCTGCCAGGGGCCGGCGGGCAGGTGCTCTGGACTCTGACCTGCCTCTACACGATGACGCCGGACCATCACTTCATCATCGATCGCCACCCGCAGTACCCTCAAGTCGTCTACGCCAGCGCCTGCTCCGGCCACGGCTTCAAGTTCGCCACCGTCGTCGGCGAGATCCTGGCCGACCTGGCGACCGAGGGCACGACCCCGCACCGGATCGACTTCCTCTCGGCTGCCCGCTTTTGGCGAAACGACGCGAGGGAGGGGTTACGGCCGTAGGCCGAGCCGCTGCAGCTCCTGCTCCAGCTCCTGCCGACTGAGCGGACCCAGCCAGGACTTGACGATCTTCCCCTCGCGGTCGATCAGGTAGCTCTGGGGGATGCCGAGGACGCCCCAGCGCTGGCTCACCGCGCCGTCCTGGTCGAGGGCGAAGATCCAGGTGAGCTGGTACTCATCGACGAAGGCGCGCACCTCCGGCTCCGGCTCGAGCTGGTTCACGCCGATGGCGACGAAGCCGGCGTCCTGGTAGGCGCGATAGACATGCTTGATCTCCGGCATCTCGGCCCGGCAGGGACCGCACCAGGTCGCCCAGAAGTTGACCAGCACGACCTGGCCGCGGTAGTCGGAGAGCCGGACGTCCCTGCCACCGAGCCCCGGCAGGGTGAAGTCCGGTGCCGGGGCTCCCGGTCGGATCGCCTGAGCCGCCGGCTCAGGCAGAGATGTCTCTCCCCGGTCGAGGTACCAGCGGAGCAGGTAGAGGCTGCTGACCAGCGTCGCGGCCAAGGCGACGTTGAGCAGCAGGATCAGCCCGATGGGGCGATGCCGGCTGGCCTGCCGGGGAGTGGACTGCTCGTGCTCAGCGTGCATGGCGGCTGGCTCTCCTGCTGGGCGGCTCTCGGGGCTCCGCACCTATGCCCACGTGAGCAGGGTGGAGCGCTCACCCGCCGTAATGATGCCCGAGCGTGCGGTTGCGGGGTAGGGCCGGTGCTCATCCCCACGCCAGCTCCTGGAACTCGCGACCGTAGTAGATGAGCGGATCATCGCTGGGGCCGAGTTCGAGCGAGACGACTTCGCCGACGAAGATCGTGTGGTCGCCGCCGTCGTAGGCGGCCCAGGGACGGCACTCGATCCAGGCCAGGCAGCCTTCGATCAACGGCGGGCCGAGCGTGCCGGTGCGGTGGGGTACCCTGCGGAAGGCAGGATCGGCCAGCGGCGCCCGGCCGGAGAACTGCTCGGCCAGGAACTCCTGGTCGCGGGCCAGGAAATTGATGACCCACGCTGGAGCCTCGGCGATCAGCCGGTGGCTCTGGATCGAGCGGTCAATGCAGATCAGCACCAGCGGCGGTTCGAGCGAGACGGAGCAGAAGGCGGTGACCGTCACCCCATGGTAGCCGCGCTCGCTGGCCGTGGTGACGACCGTCACGCCGCTGGCGAAGCGCGCCATCACGTCGCGGAACAGCTCTGGGCTGACCATGCTCGGCCCCTCTTCGATCAGTCCACGGTTGGCCCTTCACGAGAGAGTATGGACGAGGGCCTGCGGGTGAGCCAGGGCGAGAGGCGCTCGACCATGCTCGCCTGCCGCGCCGCCCCGCCGGAGGGTATGCCCTGCGCTGCTGCGCTCCCGGAGATTTTTCGGCTCGTCAAACGGTTGACGAGCCGCCCTCCGCTGCCGACAATAGCGCTAGCGTTTCACTGCGTGATCGGCGCCTCGCTGGCCCCTACGAGGGGAGTTCGATGACCTCGCTCATCCAGCCAGTCCCGCCTGGACGGCCGTCGTTTCTCGACATGCCGCGGCTCGAGCGGCTCGACCAGCTCGAGGCCGACGTCGCGATTCTCTCCGTGCCCTACGGCGTTCCCTACGACATGGAGGGCTCCCGCTTCGCCTCGGCGCCCGCGCCCTGGACCATCCGCGAGCAGTCGCTGTGGTTCCGCCGGTACTTGAGCCACTACGACGTGGACTTCGGCGGTGACCTCTTCGCCGGTCGCGATGTGCGGATCGTCGACTGCGGCGAGGTGACGATGCAGCCTGGGCAGTACCTGGAGAACATGCGTCGCACGACCGAGGTGGTACGAGCGATCTTGCGGCGCGGCGCGATCCCCATTATCCTCGGCGGCGACCATGCGGTCCCCATCCCGGTGCTGCGAGCCTATGAAGACTTTGGCCCGATCTTCGTCGTCCAGATCGATGCCCATCTCGACTGGCGCGACGAGGTGAACGGCGTGCGCGAAGGGCTGAGCAGCCCGATGCGGCGCGCCTCGGAGATGTCCTGGGTCTGCGGCATAGCCCAGATCGGCCTGCGCGGGGTGGGCAGCGGCCGGCAGCAGGAGTTCGACGACGCTCGCGCCTACGGGAGCATCCTGATCACAGCCCGCGAGGTGCATGAGCGGGGCGTGATGGCCGCGCTGGGGCGGATCCCGGTGGCCGAGCGCTACTACGTGACCTTCGACGCCGACGGGCTCGACCCCGCGATCGCCCCCGGCGTCAATGCCCCGGCCCCAGGCGGGCTGACCTACTACCAAGCGTTCGATCTGCTGCGGGGCTTAGCCGAGCGGGGCCGGATCGTGGGCTTCGATTTCGTCGAGGTGGCGCCGGCTCGTGACCCGGTCGGCATCACCAGCCTGCACGCCGCCCGGCTGATCCTCAACCTGATCGGCGCGCTGGCGCATACCGGGCAGGTCGGCCAGCCTCGGGCCGGCTGAGCGTGAGTGATGGAGGAGGAGTATGCACCGCGGTGTCAGCACGCGCTGAGGAAGCGGTCTCTGATTGGAGCTCGCCTGTGATTGAACCAGGCGTCTGCCTGCTGGCTGCCACCGGGTGAGTGCGCCGGGAGCACCACGCTTGCCGGTTTAGTCCAGAGCTGGAGGGACGCATGCGTCATCGTGAGAGGCTGGAGTCTGCTGAGTCGGCGACGCCCGTCATGTCAGGCAAGGTCTTCATCATCGGGACGGCCTTCCTGGTGACCGGCGCTGCCTGGGCGCTGATGAGCTACTACCAGCTTGCAGGGGGCAGCCGGCCGACTGGCACAATCGATGTCCTGCTCGTGGTGATTCACCTCTTCGCCGGCCTGCTGGTCTACCGCCGGGTGCCGTACACGGTCCCGCTGGGCCTAGTGGTGGTCTTCCTCGGGCTGGCCGCCGCGCTCCTGAACGACTACCTCCTGCTCCTGGTTCCGGATGGGCTGACCGGCCTGCTCCTGATCCTCGGCCGTCACGCAGTGAAGCGCGCTGAGTAGGGCAAAGCGCGGTTTCTCAGGGAGATGGAAGGTGGGGAAAGGGCCAGTTCACCTCGGAAATCTGCTAGAATCGGGCAGTTCGCATGGCAATACGGGTGCCATTCCGACAAAAGCCGGCGATAATGTGTATGGAGCTCGGACAATGGCTGGTCCGAGGCTGATACAATGCCGTGCTTCGGGTGGTCAGAGACGACCGTAGTGGTAGGAGCGATGGGGCTATGGGCCGACCGATCGACGAATTAGACCTAGCGATCATACGCCTGCTGCAGCAGGACAGCCGCATGCCGAGCGCGGAGATCGCCCGGCAGCTCGGGGTCGCTGAGCGGACGGTGCGGGCCCGCATCAACCGCCTCGTGCAGGACGACGTGATCCGGCTCGTCGCCGTTCTCAATCCGGCGGCACTCGGCTACGAGGTCGTCGCTGACATCTTCCTCGAGGTCGAGCCGACCCGGCTCGAGGAGGTCGCTGCTCGCCTAGTCGAGATGCAGGAGGTGAGCTACGTCGGTCTGACCACTGGAGAGCGCGATATCAGCGTCCAGGTGTTCGTGCCGTCGATCGACGCACTCTACCGGTTCATCACCGAGCGGCTGAGCACGATCCCCGGCGTCCTCGGCACCACGACGTACATCGTGCCACGGGTACTCAAGTGGCTGCACAACTGGACACTCCCCGACGATCACCTGAAGCAGGAGGCCGCGCGGCCGGCCAGGCGGCGGCACGCCGCCGAGCGATCGAGGGACGTTAGCCATCAGGGCAGCAAGAGGCAGCGAAGCAGGCGAACGATGGAAGTGGGAGCTGAATCATGACCACCACTGCGCGCAGCAGCGCGCATCAGGCCTGGCTGGCCCGGGCGCGCTCGGCGCTCGGCGGCGCGGTCACCAGCTTCAAGCCGCCCGATGAGCTGGCGATCGTGATCTCGCACGGCCTCGGGAGCCGGGTCTACGATGTCGATGGCCGGGAGTATATCGACTATGTGATGGGCTCTGGCCCGCTGATCATCGGCCATGCGCATCCGGCCGTGGTCGAGGCGGTCTCCCGCCAGGCGGCCCTTGGCTCCACCTTCTACTGGCTAACCGTACCGGCGATCGAGCTGGCGGAGAAGATCATCGAAGCTGTCCCCTGCGCCGAGCAGGTGAAGTTCGTGTCCTCCGGTTCAGAGGCGACCTTCCACGCCCTGCGGATCGCTCGCGCTTACACCGGCAAGCAGAAGATCCTCAAGTTCGAAGGGGGCTTTCACGGGGTCAACGACTACGCCATGATGAGCGCGATGGCCCCGGAGCCGACGCCTTATCCACAGCCGATCCCCGATTCCGACGGCATCCCTCCCCAGATCGCCGAGACGGTGCTGGTCTCCCGGTGGAACGACCTGGAACTGACCCAGCGGCTCATCGAGGAGCACGCGCACGAGCTGGCTGCCGTGATCTGCGAGCCGCTGCAGCGCGCGCTCGTCCCGGCGCCGGGCTTTCTCCAGGAGCTGCGCCGGCTGACCGAGCAGCACGGCGTGCTCCTGATCTTCGACGAGATCGTCACCGGCTTCCGGCTGGCCTACGGCGGCGCCCAGGAGCGCTACGGGGTCGTGCCGGACCTGGCCACGTACGGGAAGGCGGTCAGCGGTGGGTATCCCCTGGCGGCCATCGCCGGCAAGGCCGAGATCATGGCGGTGACCGATCCTGCTCGCCGTGGGCGGGGCGAACCGGTGGCGCACCTGAGCGGCACGCTCAACGGCAACCCGGTTGCCGCGGCTGCCGGCCTGGCCACGCTCGAGGTGCTGCGCCAGCCGGGCGTCTACGAGCAGCTCTACCGTACCACTGAGCTGCTCAAGTCGGGCCTGCGGGAACTGGCGGCGGAGCGCGGCGTCGCGGTACAGGTGCTGGGCGAGGGCCCGCTCTTCCAGGTGCTCTTCGGAGAGCAGGAGCCGAAAGACCATCCCGGCGTGCTGGCGACCGACC
>BEIC01000048.1 GCA_002898875.1 bacterium HR26 | reverse complement strand
GCCAGAAGGTGGCCAACTACGACCAGTTCGTCCGTGCGGACGGCGCTGAACATGGCGGCTTCAAGCTGTTCTACGAGCAAGACCTGGACCTGATGACGCCGGAACAGGTGGTCAGCCTCACGCCGCAGCCGGATGTCGTGATCTACCAGTAGCATCGGGCCGCTTTACGAACTGCCCACTGCCGGCTAGGATGTAGGCAACAGCGGCGATGCTCCAGCGAAGGAGGCGGTGACGTGAAGGCAGCCGTGCTGTGGGAGCGCCGGACCCCCCTGGTTATCGAGGAGGTGGAGATCGCTGACCCGGCGCCGGGCGAGGCGCGCGTGCGGATCCTGGCGAGCGGCGTGTGCCACTCCGACCTGCACCATATCCAGCGTGACACGTACCTGGTTCTCCCCGCCGTGCTCGGCCACGAAGGCGCCGGGGTCGTCGAGGCCGTCGGGCCCGGGGTCACTCAGGTCAAGCCCGGCGACCGGGTTATCATCGCGTTCGGCTCCAAGTGCGGGGAGTGTTACTTCTGCCGCCGCGGGCTCGACCACCTCTGTGAGAAGCCGCTGCCGACCAACGTCCGGCTGCGCAAGGGCGATCAGCCCCTCACCCCGCTGCTCGGCGTCGGATCGTTCGCCGAGTACGCGAACGTGGACGCGACCAACCTCGTCCCGATCCCTGACGAGATGCCGATCGATCGGGCCGCGCTGATCGCCTGCGGCGTGACCACCGGTATCGGGGCGGCCACCAAGACGGTGAAGGTCGAGCCTGGATCGAGCGTAGCCGTGATCGGCATCGGCGGAGTCGGCCTGAACGTAGTGCAGGGCGCCTGGCTGGCCGGCGCGGCCCGCATCATCGCCATCGACATGCTCGACCACAAGCTGGAGCTAGCCCGCCGGTTCGGCGCGACGCACATCGTCAACGCGCAGCAGGAAGATCCGATCGAGGCCGTGCGCCGATACACCGGCGGCCGGGGGGCCGACTATGCGTTCGAGGTGGTCGGCTACTCGAAGACGATCGAGCAGGCCTACGAGATGGTACGCCGCGGTGGCACCGCCGTAGTGGTCGGCTTCGGCGCCGATGACGACTTCGTTCACTTGCCGGCCAGCCTTATGCGCACCGGCAAGACGCTCGTCGGATGCTTCTACGGCTCGGTGCAGCCGCACGTCGACATCCCGCGCTACGTCGAACTGTATCTCGCCGGGCGGATCAAGCTGGACGAGCTGATCAGCCGGCGGTACCGGCTGGAGGAGATCAACCAGGCCTTCGACGCCCTGCGGGCCGGGGAGGTCGCGCGTAGCGTCATCGTCTTCGAATGAGGCGCACCGGAACTCAGCCCGTGTGCTAGGACGCTTCGGGGGTGATACGCACGCCACCGCGTGGCGGAAAGGAGCCAGCATCCCCTGAGGGAAGCGGCGTTCAGCCCGCGCGCGCAAGTCGACGGCTCAGAGCGGCACGTCGGCGTCGCACCATCTGCAGGGCAGTCTCCTGCAGATCTTGCGGGGTCAGGTCCGCTGGCGTGATCAGGGCAAGCCAGCCAAGCGCAACCGGGCTGGCGAGCCACTGGAGCGCGACGTTGCTTAGGACCGCATCCTCGATCGCTTGGTGGATCACCGCTGCCGCGAGCCGCTGGAACGGGTCGACCCCGATCTCGTCGAGTGGATCCATGTGGCGCTCCCACCCAGCATACGGTCAACCAACCGAAACGATTCGGGCCTTATGAATTTCTTCGGCACAAAGGTCCTGGTACTTGAGCGCTCTACCCTGGTGGTGCCTTTGGGGGACGCCGGCCAGCCCGCCCTCCAGCCGGGCGGGCTGGCCGGCCGACGGCACGCGCGCAACTGCAGCGAACGCTACTCGGTGTCGATGGTCGGCAACAGCTCCGGCGGCTTGCGCACCTTGGTAGCCTGCTCGAATGCGTAGGCCAGCCGGATCAGCGTCGGCTCGCTGTAGGCGCGGCCCATGAAGGTGATTCCGACCGGCAAGCCGAAGGCGTAACCGGCCGGCACGGTAATCAGCGGATAGCCGGCGATGGCCGCCGGTGACGAGCTGGCTCCCAGGAAGTGATCGCCGTTGATCAGATCGATCTTCCAGGCCGGGCTGCCGGTCGGCGCCACGATGGCGTCGAGCTGGTACTGATCCATCACCGCGTCGATGCCGTCCTGCCGGCCGAGCCGGCGGTTCTTCTCCAGCGCGTTGAGATAGGCCTCGTCCGTCAACGGCCCCTTCTGCTGGGCCAGCAGGAACAGCTCCTGGCCGAAGTAGCGGAGCTCCTCATCGGCATGCGCCTCGTTGAAGGCGATGAGATCCTCCAGCGTGCGCACCGGCGACTCGACGAGGCGGGCCAGATAGGCGTCGATGTCGTGCCGGAACTCGTAGAGCAACACTTCCAGCTCCGCCTCGAAGGTCGCGATCTCTCGTGCAGTCGGGATGTCAGCGGGGTCGATGATCTCGGCGCCGAGGTCACGCATGACCTGGATCGCCTCCTCGATGATCCGGTCGGCCTCCGGGCTATAGCCAAAATAGACCTGGCGTGCCACACCGATGCGGGCACCCCTCAGACCGTCGGGGTCGAGAAACTGGGTGTAATCGGTGAAGAAGCGCCCGGCGCTCTCGGCGGTAGCCGGATCCTCGGGGTCTGGCCCGACGATGGCGCCGAGCACCGCCGCGGCGTCGGCGACGGTACGGCACATCGGGCCCACGGTGTCCTGGCTATGGGCGATCGGGATCACGCCGGCCCGGCTCACTAAGCCGACCGTCGGCTTGATGCCGACGATGCCGCAGATAGAGGATGGGCAGACGATCGAGCCATCGGTCTCAGTGCCCAGCGCGGCCGTCACCAGGTTCGCCGAGACCGCCTGCGCCGAGCCCGAACTGGAGCCACACGGGTTACGGTCGAGCGCGTACGGGTTGCGCCCCTGGCCGCCACGGGCGCTCCAGCCGCTCGACGATTGGAAGCCGCGGAAGTTGGCCCACTCACTCATGTTCGCTTTGCCGAGCAGGATCGCCCCTGCCTCGCGGAGCTTGCGGGCCACGGTGGAATCAGCCGGCGGCCTGGCCCCCACGAGCGCCAGCGAGCCCGCAGTGGTCGACATCTTGTCGGCGGTATCGATGTTGTCCTTGAGCAAGATCGGAATACCATGGAGCGGACCTCGCGGGCCACGCTCGCGGCGCTCCCGGTCGAGCTCCCGGGCGATGTGGAGCGCGTCCGGGTTCACCTCGATGATCGACTTGAGCTGCGGATCCAGCTTCTCGATCCGCCGCAGGTAGGTGCGCACGAGGATCCTGGAAGTCAGGCGACGATCCTCCATCGCGGCCTGGAGCTCAGCGATGGTCGCTTCCTCGATACCGTCATCGTCAAGCACGCGGTCGTCCGTCGAGGACTGGCTGGCGGACCCCGAGGAGAAGCGCAGGCCGGCACTCGCGGCGCCGGCCAGTGCTCCCTTAAGCAGGGTGCGGCGCGTGACAGGCGTCCTCGACATCCAGTGCGGTGCACCGTACAGGCCCATGGCCCTACCCTCCCTTCTCGCGTTGTGACGTGGAGCGGGATTTGCGCGCATCCTAGGGGAGACCTCGCGACACGTCAAGATCGAGATGCACGCGGACATGCGGCCCCGGCAGCATCTCCTCGCGGCACCGACGACACGGGATAGCCCTTCTGCAGCGCACATCGGCTACACTGCCCACCGGTGAGAGTCACGCTCCGCGGAAGGATGAAGCATGGCCGGTTGGACCGTGATCTGCGAGCGTTGTGGCGCTGAGCAGCGACTCGGCAACGCCAGCTGGCGTTGCCCGCGTTGTGGCGCAGCCTGGGCCCTGCGCGGCCCCGACCGGCTCGACCCCGCGAGCCTCGACCCGACTGAGCGCACGCTCTGGCGCTACGAGCAGGTCCTGCCGGTCCCTCGATCGGAGGCGATCTCGCTCGGCGAGGGGATGACGCCGCTGATCCCGGGGAAGCTGTCGGGCCACCCGGTCTGGCTCAAGCTCGACTTCCTGCTGCCGACCGGCTCATTCAAAGATCGTGGAGCCGCCATTCTCGTGAGCCATCTCTGCCGCCTGGGCTACCGGCGGCTGGTCGTGGACTCTTCCGGCAATGCAGCGGCCGCGCTCGCCGCCTACTGCGCCGCAGGGGGGCTGGCCTGCCACGTCTTCGCGCCGGCTACCACCTCACCCGCCAAGCTGGCGCAGGTCCGCGCCTACGGCGCTCAAGTGACGCTCGTGGAGGGCTCCCGGGAGCAGGTTGCCGCGGCTGCCCAGCGTGCCGCCGCAGCCGACCCTGTGGCAGCGTACGCGAGCCACAACTGGCATCCGGTCTTCGTTGAGGGGACGAAGACCTGGCTGCTCGAGGTCTGGGAGCAACTGGGCGGGCGCTTTCCAGCCGCCTGCTTTCTGCCAGTCGGCGGCGGGAGCTTGCTCATCGGTGCCTGGCGAGCCCGCCAGGCACTCCCGGGCCCACATCCCGCGCTCGTCGCCGCTCAGCCGCTCGCCTGCGCGCCGGTCGTAGAAGCATTCGAGCGTGGGGATGCCGATGTGCCCCCTATCACGCCGTCGACCACCCTGGCCGAGGGGGCTCGGATCGCTGCACCGCCGCGAGGGCAGCAGATGCTGGGAGCCATTCGAGGCAGCGGCGGCTGGGCCGAGGCGATCGATGAAGACCTCCTGGTAGACACGCTCCGCCAGCTCTGGCGCCAGGGGCTCTATGTCGAGCCGACCGCCGCCCTCGGCGCGGCGGCGTTCCGCCAGGCCCTCGAGCGCGGTCGGCCGATGCCCGAAGGCGAGGTCGTGATCGTGGTGACCGGCTCCGGGTTGAAGGCAGGCGATCTCGCGCTCGAGTAGCCAGGCGAGACGCGCCAGGGCGACACCGCCTTGGGAGTTGATGAGCCGTCGAGCTCTTTCGTCACTCGATGACAATGAGATCTCGTGGGTAGGTCGTCAAATACCGACCGCCTTGCTCGGTCACGACGAGCGTGTCTCCGACCGAGAGACCCGGCCCGGCAGTGAGCACCATGTGCAGGGCCATGCCGGCCACCAACGGCCGGTACTCGTCGCGGACAATCCAGAAGCGGTCGAGCTCGCCCCCGCTGGCCCGGCACTCATGGCAGGCGAGCGCGTAGCCCGAGAGCTGCATGGTCCAGAGCCCGAGCGGAAGCCTGGATCGAACGAACGTGTCGAGCTCCGAGGGGATGGCGCCCGGCACCAGACGCGCGATCTGTTCCTCCTGCGCAAGCCGCACCTGCTCGTACAGCTCGGCCGTCTCCGCGGGCGGAGGACCGAGCGAGATCATCCGGATCAGCCGCGCCCAGTAGCGATTCACGCTGTTCGCGATTTCCAGCCGCACCAGGTCACCGGGGCGGAGGGGACAGTCGCTCAGTCGGCTATCGGCTTCGCGCAGTCGCTCGCCAGAGACGATGATTCCAGGGAGCAGCGTATCAGCGCCGGCGCGCGCCAGCGCATCCGCTATGGCCGCAGCGATCTCCCGCTCGCTCACGCCGACGCGCACAGCCGCGACGCCGGCCTCTAGGCCCTGCTGGATCACCACCGCAGCCTGGCGATGCTGCTCGATCTCTTCTGGGGACTTAACCAGCCGCAGCCACCCGATCGCCTGCGAGAGGTCGACCGCGAGGGCACCGGGCCACTCGGCTAGGAGCAGCTCGTATCGGCGCGCCGAGAGGTGGAGCGAAGCCTTCTCGATGCCGACCCGTCGTATCCGCGGCACGAGCCTTCGGGCTAGCCGGGCTGTCAACACCACGGGGTTGTCCCAGTCGTTGTAGAACGCCGGCACGTCGAGCCAGGATGTGCTGAGAAAGGCCAATTCCTCAGCGTACCTCAGCACATGGACTGGTTCGTTACTGGCCGGCACGATCAGGGCCTGGAACGTGGAGTTCGAGCCGGCGAAGCCGGTCAGGTAGTAGATCGTATCGGCATCGACCAGCACGGCGAGATCGACCTCATGGTCGGCCATGATCCGCCGCAACGCTTGCCAGCGCCGCGAGAACTCCTGATCGGTGAAGACCCGTCGGACGATCGAACTTGTCATGCTGCCTCCCGGTCTCGCTCGCTAGCGTCGCTTTCGCCGTCGATCTGGTAGCATACGGAACGCGGTCCGGGCGTCGCGGGACTCTCCCCGGAGCAGGAGCGTGGTGCCTGCGGCAGCCAGGGTGTCGGCCTCGCGAGGGAATGGATGCAACGAGAGCACCGGCGGCTCCTCCTTCCAGTTTACCTGCCGACCGTCCTGCTCGCATTCGGGCAGGGCGTTATGGTCCCAATCCTGCCCCTATACGCCCTTGAGTTCGGCGGCTCCTACGGCCTTGCCGGGCTAGTCGTGTCGGCTGCCTGGATCGGCACCCTTCTGGCCGATCTGCCCACCGGCCTCCTGCTACCCCGGCTCGGCTTCCGCCGTTCGATGGTGATCGGCTGCGGCCTGTTCGCGGCCGGAACCACCGCGCTCGCCTTCGCCGGGTTCGCGCCCGAGCTGATCCTCTACCGCTTCATCGCTGGCATCGGGACGGCGCTCTGGGGACTCTCCCGCCATACCTACGTCACGCACGCCGTGCCCACCGCCTCGCGCGGGCGCGCTATCGCCGTCTTCGGCGGCATCAACCGGATCGGCTGGTTCGCCGGCCCGGCGGTGGGCGGGCTCCTCGGCCAACTAT
The DNA here is from genome assembly GCA_002898875.1 of bacterium HR26. GTDB lineage: Bacteria > Chloroflexota > Chloroflexia > Thermomicrobiales > Thermomicrobiaceae > Thermalbibacter. The sequence continues at coordinate 6,546 of BEIC01000048.1, read as the reverse complement.
ACGGCCTGAACGTGCCGATCCTTGTAGCGGGGGCGCTGGCGATCGTGGCGCTGGTCGTCGCGGCCATCGCCGTGGACCCGCCGGCGAGCTGGAATACCCGAGCTAGCCACCAGTTCGGGATCGGGGCGCTCCGCGAGATCGTCCACGACCGCCGGCGCGAGCTGCTGGCTGCCGGTTCCGCCCAAATCTTCGCCCAGATGATCCGTGCCGCCCGGCAACTGGTGATCCCGCTCTACGGCAGCGAGGTCATCGGGCTGGATCGTGCCCAGGTGGGCTTCATTGTGAGCCTGATGTCGATGGTCGACATGTCCCTCTTCGTGCCAGCCGGCATGATCATGGACCGCTACGGGCGCAAGGCCGCCGCGGTACCATCCTTCCTCATCCTCGGGCTGGGCATGGCGCTGATCCCGTTCACCCATAGCTATTGGGCGCTCCTCGGCGCCGCGCTGGTGCTCGGGCTCGGCAACGGGATCGGCTCGGGCACGATGATGACACTGGGGGCTGACCTGGCGCCGCGCGGCCGCACCGGCGAGTTCCTCGGCATCTGGCGGCTGATCGGCGACAGCGGCCAGGCACTCGCCCCGCTGATCATCGGAACCGTCGCCGATCTGATCGGGCTCGTCCTCACCGCCGGGACGGTGGCCGGCCTCGGGCTGGCCGCGGCCGGTACCCTGGCGCTGTTCGTCGAGGAAACGCGCTGGAAACAGGAAGCGCACCCGGTTACTGCCCAGCAACAGGTGGCGAAAGGGGATTGAATCCCTCCTACTGCACAACGTAGAAGCAGTTTCCTCCATAGTCGGCGTTCGCCACCAGCGTCCAGTAGCCGCCGAGCGGCGGCACATCTCCCTCTAGCCACCTGGCCCAGATCAGGTAGTTGCCCGGTGGCAGGATCAGCCCCCGCCACTCGAGATCCTCGCGACAGGCTACCCGCCCTGAATCGAACGGGTAAACCATGCAGTCCGGACAGCCTCCGAGCGTCAGCACCCGGCGAACCGGTCCCTGGATGGTCACCTCCAGCGCGTACGGGCTCTGGTTGCCGAACGCGATAGCAGCCTGGCCGCTCAGTTCGGACGCGACCAGCATGTACGGTGTCGGCCCCAGTTGATCGTGGACGTTCTGGGTCAGCGGGGGCTCACCCGGGATATCCGTGTCGTAGCGCCAGCGGAAGTCGTGCTGGCCGACGTTCCCGGCCTCGACCTTCCACCCTTCCGGGTTGTCAGGCGTGTAGGTAAGACAGCGGCGCTCGAAGCACTGGATCAGGACATGCCGCTGCATGCCACCGACGTTGATCTTCGTCCAGTACGCTTCGCTGATCGGGAAGCCGGTCGCGAAGAAGGGATCCTGGAAGAGCGGGGCGAGCGGGTACAGCCCATCTTCGTAGACCAGCTCCCCGCTGTTCATGAAGTCCCAGAAGGGAGCGGCTACCCGGTGTCTGGTCTCGGGGACGTAGTAGGTCGCGATGACTCCGAAGGCCGCCAGCTCCGGATGCTCGGTGATCGTCCCATCGCGCTGCAGGTGTTGGACAACCAGGGCACCGTCTGGCAAAGGCGGGAGATGGACGAGCGAGGCGAAGGTGGCGTAGGTCGGGGCGTTCGGATCGTCGGCGTCGCCTGCCACGTTGACCTCGGCCGGTGCTCGCTGCTCGAAGGCGTTGTTGCCGAGCTGCAGCTTCCCGGTGACCATCTCCGCGACCAGCAAGCCGTTGGTCACGTACCAGAGCGATCTCGGATCGCCGACCGGATCGGTGATCTCCATGCGCGACTTATCAAAATACTGAACGACCCGGATCCCGTTCGGTCGCTCGACGTAGGGTTCCTCCATCGTGGCGCTGAACGCGCTCAGTCCCCACATCCAGGTGCGGCTTACCTGGAGATCGGCGACCGGCTTGTCGGTCCTAGCCCACACGTGCCAGAACGCGTCGTCGCCCGGTGGCATGGCGCCGGCCGGCAAAGCCGGCGCGAAGGGAACCATCAGGAGCGCCACCATAACGGGCAGCCAGGGCTTCAGCATCGCCCCTCCCCGAACTGAACCGGAACTGCAAGCGATACGGTTGGGCGACCGCACTTGGGACACCATCCAGGCGAGGACCACAAGCAGGCCCCCGCTCGCTGCCGCCGAGTACCATGGCAACGCCTTGCTGGTGTCCCGGAGCACTGGGAACAGCGCCGTTAAGCTACCAGATGCGAGAGGTAGCGTCAACAGGCCGAATTCTTGAGGGTCGATCGCGTTCTCCTCGCCAGGTCCTGTCCCGGTCTCTCAGCACCGCTGTGCACGAGCTTGAAGCCTCGCGCACACCCCCTAAGCCCCCTCGAAGGGGGCTTGGGAGCACGAACCAGGTGCTTCAGCGCCGGGCGAGACCAGCGCACCAGCCCCGCGCGGGCACACCGATCGACCTTCGTGGCCGGAAGTACTCTTGCCCAGCCCCGACCCTGGTGGCACAATCGGCGACGCTACCCCGCTGAGCAGCTCGGCAGGCACCGGCCCCCATCCGGTCCGCCTGCCAGGGGGACGAGCGTCAGCTCTGGAAGGGGTTTGATCGAGTATGCCAACGAGCAGTCGCTACGACCTGTATGCGACCCGTTACCCTCTGCTCCCGCTCAAGAGCGTCGTGATCTTCCCGCACAGTATTGTGACTCTGCTGGTCGGCAAGCCGCGGTCGATCCAGACCATCGAGGCGGCCATGGCCCAGGATCAATGCCTCGTGGTGGTGACACACCGCGATCCCGAAGTCGACGATCCACAACCTGACGACCTGCACCGGGTGGGCACCCTGGTGCGGATCGGCTCGCTCGAACCTCAACCGAGCGGTGGCTATCAGGTCCGACTCGAAGGCCTCCAGCGCGTCTGCATCGTGACGATCGACAGCCAGCGCCCGTATCTGATCGCCCGTGTCGAGCCGCTCAGCGAGGTCGCACCGGCCGCCGCCGAGGCAGCCGCCCTGATCCGGCACCTGCGCGAGCTCGCCGCCCGTTGCCATGAGCTGCGCGGTGGACTCGGCGACGATGTGCTCGCATTGCTGCGCCAGACCGACGATCCCGCCCACTTCGCCGACCTCCTGGCTACGCAGGTGATCCGCGAGGCGGCCCGGCGACAGAGCTTCCTCGAGAATCCCGACGTCCTCAGTCGCCTGGAGCAGCTCGCCATCGTGCTGGCGACGGAGATCGACTTGGCCCAGTTGGAGCAACGAATCAAAGAGCGGGTCCGCGAGCAGATCGATCGCAGCCAGCGCGAGTTCTACCTCCGCGAGCAGCTCAAGGTCATCCACAACGAGCTCTCGGGCGAGGCCGGTAGCGAGACCGAGGCGCTGCGCGAGCGCATCCGGGAGCTGGCGCTGCCGGATGAGGTCACTGAGCGCCTGCTCCGGGAGGTCGATCGCCTGGAGCGCATGCCCTCCGTCTCGGCCGAGGGGGCACTCGTCCGCACCTATATCGAGACCGTGCTGGCGCTGCCGTGGAACAAGGAGACCGAAGACAACCTCGATCTGGCGCACGCCCAGGCAATCTTGGAGAGGGATCACTACGGGTTGGAGCAGGTCAAGGAGCGCATCCTCGAGTTCCTCGCGGTGCGCAAACTCACCGCCGGCCGGAACGCTCACCACCCGACCATCCTCTGCTTCGTCGGACCGCCGGGGGTGGGCAAGACGAGCCTCGGCCGCTCGATCGCCACGGCGATGGGGCGCACCTTCGCCCGGGTCAGTCTCGGCGGCGTGCGCGATGAGGCCGAGATCCGCGGCCATCGTCGCACCTACATCGGCGCCTACCCCGGACGGATCATCGGTGCGATGCGCCGCGCCGGCACGCTCAACCCGGTCATCCTGCTCGACGAGATCGACAAGCTGGCTGCCGACTATCGCGGCGACCCTGCGGCAGCGCTGCTCGAGGTGCTCGACCCCGAGCAGAACCGCCAGTTCACCGACCACTACCTGGATATGCCCTTCGACCTCTCCCGCGTGCTCTTCATCACCACCGCGAACACCCTCTCGACTGTGCCGCGCGCCCTGCGCGACCGGCTCGAGGTGATCGAGATCGGCGGCTACACCGAGCAGGAGAAACTGGAGATCGGGAAGCGCCACCTGCTGCCTCGCCAGCTCGAGGCACACGGCCTGGAGCCAGGCACGCTCGAGATCCCGGACACGACCTGGCGAGCGTTAATCCGCGGCTACACGCACGAGGCCGGCGTGCGCGAGCTGGAGCGGCAGCTCGGCGCGATCTGCCGCAAGGTCGCGCGCGACATCGTGCAGGGCCGGGGTGGCCGGGTACGGCTAACCCGGCGCCGGCTGGCCCACTACCTGGGGCCACAGCGGTACGACCCGGCAGAGCCTCACCGGGAGCCCCAGGTCGGCGTGGCGCTAGGGCTGGGTGCCACCCAGCTCGGAGGCGCGGTGATCTCGGTCGAGGTCGCGGCCATGCCGGGCCGCGGCAACCTCCTGATCACCGGGCAGGCTGGCGAGATCATGCAGGAGTCGGCGCGCGCCGCACTCAGCTACATCCGCTCGCGAGCCCCCCGGCTCGGCCTGCAGCCGGACTTTGCCGAACGGTGCGACTTGCACATCCACCTGCCAGAGGGCGCCCAGCCGAAGGAAGGGCCGTCGGCTGGTATCACGATGGCGATCGCTCTGATCTCGGCCCTGACCAACCGGCCGGTGCGAGCCGATGTGGCGATGACCGGCGAGATCACGCTGCGCGGTCGCGTGCTGCCGGTCGGGGGGCTGAAGGAGAAGGCGCTGGCAGCCCACCGGGCTGGTATCCGGCACCTGATCGCGCCCGCCGACAACCGGCGTGAGCTTGCCCGCCTGCCGGAACCGGTGGCCAGCGAGCTCCAGTTCCACTGGGTGTCGAGCATGGACGAGGTGCTCGGCATCGCGCTCCTCCCGGCGCAGCCGAGCGACGTGCTCGCCGTCAACGACGCGGATGGAGCGATCTCCGACGTCGCAGCGGCTCCGCATCGGAGCCCGGAGGGAGCCGACGAGTCGGCGCTCGGAACGTAAAGAGCGCCGCCGGTGAGCAACCAGCATCGCCCGCTGGAGATTGCGCACCGCCGCAGACGGTCACCCCGAACTCGCTCAGGCCGGCGGGAAGCGGCCCGCCTGCTGCACCCGCTCGAGAATGCCGGCATCGGCGAGCTGCTGGCGCACTTCCTCCAGGCTGCGCTGCCGGCCGGGGAACTCCTCATCCTCGCTGAGCCGCAGCACCAGCCGCGCCGCCAGCGCCGCGGCCATCTGGAGGCCGCGCAGTGAAACCTTGTCCAGCGTGTCGGCCTCGGTGTGCCCCCAGCCACGTCCGATCATCCCAGCCGTCGAGTCGCGGCTGTTGAGCGTCGCGTTGGGGATGCCGAGAACCGCGAACGGGAAGTGGTCGGAATGGGAGTGCAGCTCGTCGCGTACTGTGAAGTCATAGGGGAGTGAGCGAGCGAGGCTGGTGAAGTAGGGAACCAGCTCGGGGAGTCCGGAGAGCGTCAACTGCTCCTGGCCTCCTGCCCCGCGCCCGGCCCCATCGAGGTTGAGGACGAAGCGGAACTGCTCCCTGCTGTCCGGCTGGGCATGGAGGGCGGCGTGATGCCAGGCGCCGAGCAGGCCCAACTCTTCAGCCCCGAAGCAGATGATCCGAACCGTCCGCCGCAAAGAGCCCTTGCAGCGCGCCAGCACGCGGCCCACCTCGAGCCCCACCACCGTCCCGGCACCGTCATCGCCGGCTCCCTGCGAGATATCGTGCCCGTCGTAGTGGCCGCCAACCAGGACGATCTCGTCCGGTCGCTCGGCACCGGTGATCTCGCCGACCACATTGTAGGAGACCGAGTCGAACGTGCGATTGCGAGTCTCGATCCGGAGCCGAACGGGGCCGCGCTGGGCCAGGCGACGGAGGGTAAGCCCAGTCTCATAGCTAAGCCCGAGTCCGGGGATGGCTGCCTCGCGGTCGGCCGCGCTGGAGCCCCGGGGATTGCGCCCGCTCAAGCTCCCGGTGATGTGGAGCTGGCCCGGGTTCTGGTTGATGAAGAGGCAAGCGACGGCGCCACGTTCGATCGCCCAGTTGAACTTGTCGGTGCGGTGGCTCTTGCGCTCGCCGGGCCGGTTCGTCTCGGCATCCGTCAGCACGATCTTGCCCGGGATCTGGTCGGCCAGCCGCTCGAAGTCGGGCAGCTCGCCCTCCCCAACGTCGACGACCTCGGCCTCGAGTTCCGCCGACGGGCAGAAGGGCATGGCGATCGCCGGAAGCTGGCGCGCGATCGGTGCGGTGAGCGTTACCCGGCAGGGCCCCCGCTCCCAGCTCGCCATCGGGAACTCCTCCAGGCGAACGTTGTCCAGCCCGTACTCGATCATCCGGGCACGCAGGTACTCTGCCGCCCGGTGTTCCCGGTCCGTGCCGGCGAAGCGGTGCCCGAGGTCGTCGCAGAGGTACACGAGGTTGCGCCAAGGCTCGTCCGAGGTCCAGATCTCGCCGAGAATTACCTTGTCTAGCTCTCGTAAACGATCCGCGCTCATCGCCTCCTCCTGCTCGTCATGCGGCCTTCGCCTGCGGCATTCTAGCACCCTCTGAGCCCGTTGCCCGC
>BEIC01000047.1 GCA_002898875.1 bacterium HR26 | reverse complement strand
GGGCGCCGGCTGTCCTTCGCCGAGGTGGCGGCCGAGGCCGACCGGATGGCCCGCCGGCTCGCCGCGCTCGGCCCCGCGCCGGGCGACCGGCTGGCCACGCTGCTGCCCAACGGGCTGGAGGCGGCAGTGGTGCCGCACGCGGTCAGCCGGCTCGGCCTGGTGCTCGTCCCACTGAACGTGCGGCTGGCTCCCGGCGAGCTCGCCTGGCAGCTCGCCGACTGCGGCGCCCGCTGGCTGCTGGCCGCTCCACCGACGCTCGCGCTGGCCCGGCAGGCGGTCGAGCGCATCGCCGGCTGCCGGCTGGTTGCGACGGAGCCGGTCGACCCGGCGGTGCCGGCGCTGGCCGAGCTGCCGGAGGCGGGGGCACCGCTGCGGCGAGCGATCGATCTGGGCCAGGTGCATACGATCGTCTACACCTCGGGGACGACCGGCCGGCCCAAGGGCGCGCTCTTGACCTACGGCAACCACTGGTGGAGCGCGCTCGGCTCCGCCATGAACCTGGGCGCGCTCCCCGGCGACTGCTGGCTGGCCTGCCTGCCGCTCTTCCACGTCGGCGGGCTGTCGATCCTCTTCCGGAGCGTGATCTCCGGCTTCACCGCGCTGGTCCACGAGCGGTTCGACCCGGTGGCGGTCAACCGGGCGATCGACGAGGAGGGCGTGACGCTGCTCTCGGTGGTGAGCACGATGCTCCGGCACATGCTGGAAGCGCGAGGCGAGCAGCCCTACCCGGCGACGCTGCGCTGCGTGCTGCTCGGCGGCGGGCCAGCCCCCCGGCCGCTGCTGGAGGCTTGCGCCCGGCTCGGCCTGCCGGTCGCCCAGACGTACGGGTTGACCGAGACGGCCTCTCAGGTGGCGACGCTGGCGCCGGAGGACGCGCTGCGCAAGCTCGGGTCGGCGGGCAAGCCGCTGTACCCGAACCAGGTGCGGATCGTCACCGAGGCGGGCCAGGAAGCTCAAGCGGGCGAGGTGGGCGAGATCCTGGTGCGTGGGCCAGTGGTGACGCCGGGCTACCTGAACCGGCCGGAGGCGACGGCTGCCGCCCTGCGCGACGGCTGGCTGCGCACCGGCGATCTAGGCTACCTGGACGCGGAGGGCTACCTGTACGTGGTCGACCGGCGCGAGGACCTGATCGTCAGTGGGGGCGAGAACGTCTACCCGGCCGAGGTGGAGGCAGCGCTGCTGGCGCACCCGGCGGTGGTCGAGGCCGTGGTGGTAGGGGTACCGGACCCGGAGTGGGGCCAGCGGGTGGTCGCCGCGGCGCGACTGGCGGCCGGGGCCGCCGTGAGCGAGGGCGAGCTACAGGCCTGGTGCCGCGAGCGGCTGGCGGGCTACAAGGTGCCGAAGGAGATCCGGCTCGTCAGCGAGCTTCCCCGCAACGCGACCGGCAAGCTTCTCCGCCGCGCCGTGCGGGCATGGTGGGAGACGCCGGGCGATTAGCTGGGGCTAGGGTCGCGGCTCGTCTCGTGGGACCAGCGCGAGCGGGCGGACCGGCGAGCCGGTCGCGCCGACGAACTTCAGCGGCGTGCAGACGAAGGTGAAGCGGTAACCGCCCGCGGCCGCCAGCCCGTCGAGCTGGAGGTTCTCGATGATGTAGATGCCGCGGCGTGCCAGCAGGATCAGATGGCCGGGCAGATCGCAGCCGATGTCCGGATCGAACAGCCCGATCACGTCCCAGGCCATATTGTCGGCGCCGACTGCCCGCACGCCCCGCTCGGCGAGCCAGGCCGAGGCGGCGCCCGAGACTCCTGGCCCCGCCAGGTAGCGCTCGGGCTCGCCCCAGTAGCGCGCGTTGCCGGTGCGAACCAGCACCACGTCGCCCGGCCGGATCTCCACCCCCTGCGCCGCGCAGCAGGCCTCGAGATCGGCAACCGTGACCGCGTAGCCGGGATCGAGCGCCTCCACACCCTTGTGCCCGGCCACGTCGAGCAGGACGCCCGGCCCGACCAGTGGCGGGATCTCCTCCACCGCTAGCCTGGTGAAGCCGCGGGGGCTCTCCACTTCGGCCGCCGGGATATCGCCAAGGAGCTTGAGGTCTTCCGCCTGGTGGCAGATGGCGTCGATATGCGTGCCGCTGTGCTCCATGCAGACGATCATGCCGGACGCGCCGGAGCGCGGCCCGCTCGCCTGCGGCCGGTACGTATCTTCGTGTCGCCGGTGCAGGAAGTAGACGTACCCGGGTCGATGCGACGGGTGGATCGGCATCTCGGGGGTCCGCGGCTGCTCCAGGTCGAACACCAGCGCCGGGTGCCCAGCGAGGTCGACCGCGAAGCCGGCCATCTCCCCTCCCTCTCTGCTCATGCGCTCCCCGACCAGCGGCGCGGGTTGGTTCGCTCCAGGTAGTCCATCACCGTCCGGTAGCGGGCGGTATCGAGCAGCCCGCACTCGTGGTAGTAGGTCAGCATCGTGCGCAGGCGGAGGATCGGCATCACGTGGTAGCCGTGCTCGTGGAGCCGCTCGGCGCCGCCCTGCTCGCGGTCGATCAGCACGATGAAGTCGCGCACCACCAGTCCGCTCTCCTCCAGCGCCTTCGCCGTGCGCAGCAGGCTGGTGCCGCCGGTCATCAGGTCGTCGATCACCAGCACGGTCTGGCCGGGGATGATCCGCCCCTCGATGGCTGGCTGCTGCGAGTCGGGGCGGACGTAGAGCAGCGGCGTATCGCTGACGAGCGCGTAGGCGGTCGCCAGGTGCAGGCCACCCATCGGCACGCCGGCCACTGCCGCGAAGCTGGCCAGCCGAGGGCGTCGCCGGGCCTGGTCCGCCTGGATCTCGTGGTGGATCAAGAGGGCAATCCGCCGCAGGACTGCCGGGTCGCTGATCAGGACGCGCGGGTTGAGGTAGATCGGCGAGCGGCCGGCGGTCGGGCCGAGGTCGAAGTCGCCGAACTGCACCCCGCCGAGGTCGTAGAGGGCCAGGGCCAGGTCGAGGTTGGATTCAGCGCCGAAGAGCACGTCCGGCCTCATTTCTGCCTATGTCGAGGATCCTCCCAACTCCGCCGGGTAGTGGAATACGAGAGAGAAGGGAAGGCACCAGCAAGTATAGACAGTTTATACCCCGGTGAGGAGTCTAGCATACCAGCCCTGCCGTTCTCTGGAACTGAGTCGAAGGCCAGCCGGCTCGGCAGAGCCAGCCGCGCCGCACCCCGGCTCACCCAGCACCACGGTCCTCGTCCAGATCGAGTTGGGGTAGAGGGCTCATCCCTCCGCATACCATCCTGTCTCTCCGCGGAGACGGCGGCCCCTCGCGCGTGGTATCCCTGACGCAGATCGCGTGTGCTGATGGGCGAGGATGGGCAAGGCACGGTGACTATGGACTACCTGGAGGCTCTGCGCTACCTGAGCGAACGCTCGGGCTACGACCGGGGCTTCGTGGCCAACCCGTTCGAGCGCGAGGGGATAGGGCTGGAACGTACTGCCTGGGTCCTCCGCGCGCTCGGCAACCCCGAGCGTCGCTATCCATCGGTGCACATCGCTGGGACAAAGGGGAAGGGGTCGACCGCTGCCTGCCTGGCGTCCATCCTGGGCGCAGCCGGATACCGGGTCGGGCTCTACACCTCGCCGCACCTCCATACCTTCCGCGAGCGGATTCAGATCGCCGGCCGACCGATCGATCCCGAGCTCTTCGCCGAACTCACCGCGGAGCTGGCCGCAGCCAACACCGCGCTGGTCGCCGAGCGACCAGATTGGGGGGAGGCGACCGCCTTCGAGCTGGCCACTGCGCTGGCGCTGCTGGCTTTCGCCCGTGCCGAGGTGGACGTGGCGGTGGTCGAGGTCGGGCTCGGCGGCCGGCTCGACGCGACTAACGTGCTCCTGCCCGAGGTCGCCGCCATCACCTCGATCAGCTACGACCACACCCAGATCCTGGGGAACACGCTGGCCGAGATCGCCGGGGAGAAGGCTGGCATCATCAAGCCGGGACGGCCGGTCGTCTCCGCCCCGCAGCGGCCGGAGGCGGAAGCGGTCATCGCCCGCGCCGCTGCGGAGCGAGGGGTGCCGCTGCTGCTCGGCGGGCGCGACTGGGTCGTCGAGGGGGCACCCGCCCGCTTCAGCTATCGTGGCCCAGGCGGGGAGCTCCGCAATCTCCGGTTGGCCCTCCGCGGGGCCCACCAGGTCGAGAACGCCGGCGTGGCGCTGGCGGTGGTGCAGCTCCTGCGCGAGCGTGGGCTGTCGATCCCGGAGCCGGCTGTACGTCGCGGCCTGGCGGAGGTGCAGTGGCCGGGCCGGTTGGAAGTCCTGCGGGAGCGCCCTCTGGTGATAGCCGACGGCGCCCACAACGTCGACTCCGCCGAGCGGCTGGCTCAGGCGCTGCGTGCCGAGTTCGCCTGGCGGCGGTTCATCCTGATCCTCGGCATCGCGCGGGACAAGGATATCCCCGGCATCGTGCGGGCGCTGGCGCCGCTGGCGAATCAGGTCGTCGCAGTCGCCTCGCACTCCCCGCGGGCGGCGCGGCCCGAGCGGATTCTGTCCGCGGCGAGCGAGCTTCAGCCACCGGTTCCAGCCCAGGAGGCCGGCTCGGTCGCCGCCGCGCTCGCTACCGCACTGGGGCACGCTGGGCCGGAGGATCTGATCCTGGTCACCGGCTCGCTCTACGCCGTCGCCGAGGCGCGCGAGGCCCTGGGGCTGGCGCAGGCCGACCCCCAGGAGCGCGCGCTCCTGTTCGGCTAGCCACTCAAGCACCTGCCAGAAGCTCGTATGGGAGTACTGTCAAGAGGTATACTCCTGCGCTGTCGGACCGGACGTTCGTGAGCCGAGTTCGAAGGCGAACGGAATGGACGAAACCGATCGAGGCTCCCTACCGGAGCCGGCACCACTCAGGCGCCTCACCCCTCGCCAGATCCGGCGCGCGCGCTGGGAGGGGCGCGAAGCCCTGTCCCAACCGGAAGCGGCCATCCAGCCGCCGGCCCAGGCGATCGCTCCGCCGGAGGAGCAGCCGGCCGCGCCACCGGCTCGGCCACGGTGGCGCAGCCCGGCTCGCTGGGCCCTGGCCATGGTCTCGCTTCTCCTCGCCGGTGGCCTGCTCGCCTATCTCATCCCGATCCTGCTGGCGGCGCACCGGGCCTATGGCGAGGTCTTCGTCACGCCGGTGCCGCGGCCGACGGTGGTGATCAACCCTCAGGGAACCCCGGAGCTGGTGCTGGAGACGCCGGAGCCCGGTGAGCCGACGCCCACCCCGCTTCCGAGCTGGGATGGCAGGGAGCGCATCAATATCCTGCTCCTCGGCGTCGACACGACACCGGAGCGGGTCTCCCAGGGCGATCCGCCGCGCTCGGATACGATAATCCTCGTCTCGATCGATCCGGTGACCAAGCAGGTCGGCATGCTCCCCATCCCCCGGGACCTTCTGGTGACGATCCCTGGCTATGGCGACGACAAGATCAACGCCGCCTACGCCTACGGCGCGCAGTCCGAGGTCACCGGCCCCGGGCTGGTCCGGGCCACCATCGAGTACAATTTCGGTATCCCGATCCACTACTTCGCCGAGGTCGATTTCCAGGGCTTCATCAGGATCGTCGATACGCTCGGCGGCGTGACAGTCGACGTGCCGGCACCGATCAAGGACGATGAACACCCGGCTGAGGGCTTCAACTACACCCGGCTCTACTTCCCGACCGGTCTCCAGCACATGGACGGCCGCACCGCGCTGCGCTACGTCCGTACCCGGCACGACGACAACGACTTCGCCCGCGGCGCCCGCCAGCAGCAGGTACTCGAGGCGCTCCGGCGGCAGGCGATCCAGCTCGAGCTGATCACCAGGGCCGCCGAGCTGATCGACGAGCTGGGCGGCACGGTCCGGACCGACCTCCGGCCTCGCGACGTGCTCGCCCTGGCCCGGCTCGGGGTCGAGATCGAGGACAAGGACATCCACTCCTACAGCCTGCAGGGCGCCGTGAGCGATTACTGGGCACCGAACGGAGCCTTCTATCTGGTCGCGAACTGGCCTGCCGTCCGCCAGATCGTGGCTGAAATGACGGCGGCGCTCCGGTAGACTCGAGGTGGGCGACGGAACTGGCAAGACCGCGCGCTCGTTAAGAGAGGTGGTTGCCCGGCGTTCAGGCGCGCCCTCCACCATCGAGCGGGACGACAGGTCGTCTGGCTGAGCGAGTCCCGTGAAACCGGGGTTTCTGACCCGAAGGGCTGAGAGCAGGAGGCACCCGTGAGCAAGCGTTCCGCTGGTATGACCATACTCGTCGTCGGGCTCGTCCTCGCCGGGCTCCTCAGTGCCTGCCGGAGCCCAGCCGGTGCCCCGACCGGCACAGCCAGCCCTGCTGCGAGCCCAACGACGACAACCGAGCCGACGTCGCAACCAGGAGCAATCCCGACCGTGGGCTCGACGCCCACCCCAGCGGCGGTCAGCCCGACGCCGACGACCGGCGCCCAGCAGACCGATGTCTCGGTCTATTTCCTGCGCGGCGAGCACCTGGCGGCGGCGCGCCGCGCAATCCCGCGGACACCGCAGATCGGCACGGCAGCGCTGGAAGAGCTGCTCACCGGACCAACTGCGGAGGAGCAGTCGATCGGCTTCAGCAGCGCGATACCACCGGGCACACGGCTGCGCGAACTGTCCATCGAGAACGGCGTCGCAACGGTCGACCTCTCGGGGCAGTTCGCCGAGGAGGGCGGCAGCCTCTCGATGATGGCCCGTGTCGCCCAGGTCGTCTTCACGCTGACCCAGTTCCCGAGCGTCCAGGGCGTGCAGTTCCGGCTCGATGGCCAGCCGGTGGAGGCGCTCGGCGGCGAAGGGCTGATGCTCGACCGGCCGGTCGGGCGAGACGGCTTCGAGGAGCTGCTCCCGGCGATCTTCGTCGAGTCACCGGCCCCCTTCGCCGTCATCTCTGGCCCGATCCACCTGCAGGGTACCGCCAATACATTCGAGGCGACCTTCATGGTGCGACTGACCGACGCGAGCGGCGCAGTGCTGCTCGAGCAGCCGGTCATGGCGACCTCCGGCAGCGGCACGCGCGGCAGCTTCGACGTGACCCTCGATCTCGCCGTGCAGCGAGCCGGCCCCGGGACGCTAACCGTCTACGAGGCCTCGGCGCGTGACGGCTCGCCGGTCAACGTCGTCGACATCCCGGTCATGCTGGAGCGCTAGTGGCAGGCCGCATTCTAGCGGCCGGATCGAGGGGCAGCCTCACCGGGCCTGCGAGCGGTCCGGGTAGAGCGGGTAAGGTAGCGCACTCGAAGCGAGGTTTCCGAGAAGGAGGCCGTCATGGTGCGCGAGCGGGCAGTCGAGGTCAACGGCGTCCGGATCTGGCTGGCCGAGGCCGGCGATCCGGCGCGATCGCCCCTGCTCTTGCTGCACGGGCTCTACGACCGGTGGGAGAGCTGGGAGCCGGTGCTGCCGGCGCTGGCCGAGCGCTTCTGGGTTCTCACGCCCGATCTGCGCGGGCATGCCCGGAGCGATTGGCCGCCGTCTGGCTACCAGCTGGCTAACTACGCGGCCGACGCCGCGGCGCTGCTCGAGTCGATTGCCGGCGGTTCGGCGCGCGTCGTCGGATTCTCGCTCGGCGCGCTGGTAGCGGCTGTGCTGGCCGGCACCCGGCCGGAGCTGGTCGAGGCGCTGGTGCTGGAGGACCCGCCGCTCGCGCCCTTCGGCGAGCCGGCCCGTGCCTGGTTGACCGCGCTCCTCGAGGCCAAGCGCGCCGGTGAAGCGGCGGCCTACGAGCTGGCGCGCGAGCTCCACCCCGAGCGCGACGAGGCCGAGTGGCGCCGGGAGGCTGCCTGGCTGTGCGACACGGCGGATGGCCCCTTCCTGGCCTTGCTGGAGGGTGAGCACCGGCCAGATCCCTGGGTGCTGCTGCCGTCCATCATCTGCCCCACGCTCGTGCTTCAGGCAGGCCCGCTTGCCGGTGGGGCGCTGGACGACGAGACCGCGGCGCGAGCGCTGGCGGCGCTGCCGCGCGGTACGCTCGTGCGCTTCCCGGAGACCGGCCACGCCATCCACCGGGAGCGGCCGGCCGAGTTCGTGGAGACGCTGCTGGCGTTTCTCGGGAAACAGTGAGCGTGGGCTTGCCCCATTGCCCTTCGCGCACGCTGCGATTAGACTCGGCAGTGTCGGGGTGATGCTGCTGGGGAACGGGGGCGTACGAATGAGCGGACAGGCAGAGAGCTCACCGGTTCGTGGAGCACAGGCAGTGCAGGCGGAGGGCTTCCTCGATCGCTACTTCCAGCTTCGAGCGCTCGGGACCGACCTGCGCACCGAGCTGATCGCCGGGCTAACGACCTTCATGGTCATGGCGTACATTATCTTCGTCAACCCGAGCATCCTGAGTACGCCCAGCCCGCCGGACAAGCTGCCGATCTCGGCAGTCACGACCTCGACGGCGCTCGTCGCCGGCATCATGACGATCGCGATGGGGTTGGCGACCAACCGGGCGTACGCGATCGCCCCGGGGATGGGCCTCAATGCCGTGGTCGCCTTCCAGCTCATGGGTGCGATGGGGCTGACGGCCGCCGAGGCCATGGGGGTGATCGTGGCCGAGGGCCTCATTATCACGATCCTGGTGCTCCTGGGCATCCGCCGCTACGTCATGACAGCCATCCCGCTCGAGCTCAAGCAGGCGATCTCGGTCGGGATCGGGCTCTTCATCCTCTTCATCGGCCTGGTGAACGGCGGCATCGTCGTCCCTGACCCGGCGACGCTTGTCCGGATGGGCGATTTGCGCGGCGTGCCGGTCTTCGTCACCGTGGTCGGGCTGCTCCTGACGATGTTCCTGCTGGCGCGCAACGTGCGCGGAGCGCTGCTCTGGGGCATCCTCGGCGCGACGGTGGTCGCGATCATCGCTCGCGCCGTGACCGGCACCGAGGCGTTCCCGCCGGGGGTAGCCCAGCTCCCTACCCAGTGGCTGGCTGCGCCGGACTTCAGCCGGGTGGGTGACTTCAGCTTCGGCTTCTTCGCCAAGCTCGGCGTGCTGACCGGGATCCTCGTGGTGCTCTCGATCATGATGGCGGACTTCTTCGACACGATGGGCACGCTGATCGGCGTGGGCCGCCAGGCAGGCTACCTGGACGAGCAGGGTGACCTCCCACAGGCACAGCGCGCGCTGCTGGTCGACTCGCTGGCTGCGGTTGCCGGAGGCGCAGCCAGCGCCTCCTCGGCCACGACCTACATCGAGTCGGCGGCCGGCGTAGGTGTCGGCGGCCGCAGCGGGCTGGTATCGGTGGTCGTCGGGATCCTGTTCCTGCTCTCCATGCCGTTCTGGCCGGTGGTCGGGATCGTGCCGGCACAGGCGACTGCGCCAGCGCTGATCATCGTCGGCTGGATGATGATGGGTGTCTTGAGCCAGGCGGAAGCGGAGGCTGAAGGAGGGCGAGGCGCGCTGCGGAGCAGCATCAACTTTGCCGATATCGAGGTCGGGCTCCCGGTCGCGGTGACGATGCTGGTGATGCCGTTGACCTACAACATCACCAACGGCATCGGCGCCGGCTTCATCGTGTGGACGCTGATCAAGCTGTTCCGGGGCAAGGCGCGTGAGATCCATCCGGTGATGTACGTGATCAGCCTGGCGTTCCTGGTCTACTTCCTGCGTCATTACCTGGGCATCGCGATCTGAGGGGCGCAGGCCGAACCGAGCATCGATCGTGAACATCGGCCGGTTAAGCGCCGGGCTCGCCGGTGTCCGCCGGGTGAACGCGACGCGGGAGTACCGGCGCATGTGGCTGGTCGAGGAGGAGCGTGCCCTGGACTGGCTGGAGAGGACGAACGGTGCCGCCTGGAGATGATTTCGACCGAGCTGTGCGGATCGCGCTGCTCATCGTCCTGGCCGGGATCGTCCTTCTCTGCTGCCTGGGGGTCGTGCTCGTCCTGGCGCTTACGAATCATCTGTTCCGGGATTCACTCGAATGAGGAAGCGACATTCCTCTGTCTCCAGCGGCGCTGATGGGCGGTGGCCGAACTTGCGCCCGACGGGGTAGGTCGGGAGAGGACTATCCGTCCGCCGGCGGCGCGGCATCAGGATAGTTGACGGTAAGTAAGTCCTGTGCTGTACTGGAATCCACAATCGTTCCCGGGCGGCAACCGGGAATGTGGTCGAGTGCTCGCCCGGAAACTGATCGAGCACAGCTCTGGCCGTGAGGCCAGCCAGGGTAACGAGCGGGAGGGTGGGATGGGCGAGCTTCACCATGCACGAAACCTCTATGCGGTGATCCCGGCAGGCGGCAGCGGCACCCGCCTCTGGCCGGCGAGCCGGAAGGGCCAGCCGAAGTTCCTCCTTCCACTGCCCGGGCCGCGATCGATGCTCCAGACGACCATCGATCGGCTGGCGCCGCTGATGCCATACAGCAATATGTATGTGGTGACCGGGAGCGCCCATGCGGTCGCGGTTGCCCGCCAGCTCCCGGAGCTCCCGGAAGGGAACATCGTGGTCGAGCCCGCCCCACGCGGGACCGGCCCGGCGATCGGCCTCGGAGCCGCGCTGATCGCCCGCCGGGATCCGGAGTCCATCATGGGCTCCTTCGCCGCTGACCACTACGTGGCCGAGCCGGAGCGGTTTCGCGCGGCGGTGCTGGCTGGCGTCCGGGCCGCCGAGCAAGGGTATCTCGTCACCATTGGGATCAGGCCGACCTACCCGGAGACCGGCTACGGCTACATTCGCTGCGGCCGGCCACTGCTGGAGCACGACGGCCTCGTGATCCACGAGGTGGAGGAGTTCAAAGAGAAGCCGGATCGCGAGACGGCCGAAGCCTACCTCCGCAGCGGCCGCTACTTCTGGAACGCGAGCATGTTCGTCTGGCGCGCCTCGACCCTGCTCGAGGCGATGCGGCGCTTGCTGCCAGAGGTCTACCAGGCGCTGGAGCAGATCGCCGCGATCTGGGGCGAGCCTGGCTACGAGGAGAAGCTGGCCGAGCTCTGGCCGCAGCTCCCCGAGGTCACCATCGACCACGGCATCATGGAGCGGGCCGAGCGCGTCGCGGTCGTCCCGGCCGACTTCGGCTGGACGGACCTGGGGGACTGGCATAGCCTGGGCGAACTCCTCGGCGCCAGCGAAGGGGCAACGATCGGCGTTGGATGCCCCGTGATCGCCGAAGACACCGAGTCGACACTGGTCTACGGCAGCGGCCGGACCGTCGTGACGCTCGGGGTCAGGAACCTCGTGATCGTCGATACCGAGGACGTCGTCCTGGTCTGCGACCGCTCGCGCGCGCAGGACGTGCGCCGGATCGTCCGGCGTCTCGAAGAGGAGGGCAAGCTCCTCCTCATCTGAGGCAGTGCCTAGAAGCCTGCGTCTGCCTTCATTCCTTCCCGCTCCCTCGCCTCCTGGGGCGCCGGGTTCCGAGCGCTCAGTCATCGATAGTGCGTCGGCGGGGGCAAAATAACCAGACACGAGCGCTCGTGAAATTGTAGGGGCAAATGATCATTCGCCCCTACAATCGGGCAGGTTGCCGGCGCCGTATGGGTCGTTCTGCCACCTCTGGCACCCGCTGGGAGCGCCACTGCGCTGGAGGTCTCGATGCGCGGTCAGGCTCGATTCCGTGCGTAGCTCGCTGATCGGGCCCGGTTTCCCCGTGCGGTCGCAGTGGTAGACTGCGGCCGCGTGTTCGGCCTGGGGAAAGGGTAATGACCGTGAGCCTGCGACTTCTGCTGCTCGGCACCGGATCACCGCGTCCGACCCTCGAGCGGGCAAATACCGGGCAGATCGTCTTTGCCGGGGAGCAGCCGATCCTCGTTGACTGCGGCGCCGGGGTCATGCGGAGGCTGCTGGAGTCCGGGCTCGACCCCGCGCGCATCACGCTGCTCTTCTTGACCCACCTGCACTCGGATCACACGCTCGACTATGCCGAGTTCATCCTGGGGAGCTGGGCGATGGGCCGTGGCGAGCTGGCCGTCTACGGCCCGCCGGGGACCGAGCGGCTTCACCGCCTGCTCCTCCTGGAATCCTACGCGGACGACATCGCCTATCGAGTCTCGCTCGGTCGCTCGCCGGCCGGCGTGCTCGACATCGCCGTGCATGAGTGCCCGCTAGAACCCGGAGCGATCTATGACGATAGCAAGTTGCGCGTGCGGGCTGTGCCGGTGATCCACTCGGCGCCGACGCTGGCTTTCCGGTTCGATTACGGCGGCAAGGCGCTGGTGATCTCTGGCGATACGGCCTACTGCCCGGCACTGGTCGAGCTGGCGCGCGGCGCCGACGTGCTGGTCCACGATGCCTGCCTGGCTCCGGCGCTGGCACTACAGCCGAATCCGCTCTGGGGAGACCTGGCCGAGCGGCTGCGCCACCACCATGCGACCCCGGCGGAGGCGGCTCGCGTGGCCCGCGAGGGCGGTGTGCGTATCCTGGTGCTGACGCATTTCCTGCGCGGTGCCTCCGAGGGGCCGGCGCTGGAGGAGGCTCGGCGCGGGTTCGACGGCGAGATCATCCTCGGGCGTGACCTCCTGGAGATCGCCTGTTGAGGGCGTTGAGCGGGGCGGTACCGGTTCTGCCGGCGCTGTGCGTTGCCCCTGGGCGTCCCGTATACTCTGGTGTCGTGGCAGACAGGACGGGCTATCCTCCTCCGGCCAACGGCGTTCGGAGCGAGGATGCACCATGAGCGGTGCGGAGGCGAAGCAGTGATGGATGAGCGGGGACTGGAGCGGGACGTCTACGATGTGACGATCATCGGCGGTGGGCCGGTGGGGCTGTTCGCTGCCTTCTATGCCGGCATGCGCGGGCTGAAGACCAAGATCATCGACAGCCTGCCGGAGCTGGGCGGCCAGCTCATCGCGGTCTACCCGGAGAAGTACATCTACGACGTGGCCGGCTTCCCCAAGATTCTGGCCAAGGACTACGTCGCGGGCGCGGTGGAGCAGGCCCTCTCCACCGGAGCGGTCGCGTGCCTGGAAGAGGCCGTCGTCGGGCTGGAGCGGGTGGAGCCGGAGGGGCTGATCCGGCTGACGACGGAGAAGCGGGAGCACTGGACGCGCACGGTGATCATCTGCGCCGGGATCGGTTCGTTCGAGCCCAAGCGGCTGGAAGCGCCGGGGGTACGGGAGTTCGAGGGCCGTGGCGTCCACTACCTGGTGCGTAACCTGGAGGCGTTCCGGGACAAGGACGTGGTGATCGTCGGCGGGGGCGACTCGGCGGTGGACTGGGCGCTGTCGGTGTACCCCCTGGCGCGGCAGGTGACGCTGATCCACCGGAGCAAGTTCCGGGCGCACGAGCGCTCGGTGCAGCAACTGCACGCGTCGCCGGTGCGGCTGTACTACCCCTTCTATGAGGTCAAGGAGGTCCGGGGGAACCACCGGCTGGAGGAGGTCTGCGTCCACCAGACTCGGACCGGGGAGGAGCACGTGATCCTGGCGCAGGAGATGATCGTCGCCATCGGGTTTGCGGCGGATCTGGGGCCGATGAAGGAGTGGGGGCTGACGATCGAGCGCAACAGCATCGTGGTGGATCCGCAGACGATGGGGACGGGGGTGCCGGGGGTGTTCGCGGCGGGGGACGTGGTGACCTACCCGAGCAAGTTCAAGCTGATCGCGACGGGGGTGGCGGAGGCGATCATCGCGGTCAACCACGCGGTGGTGTACCTCGACCCGAGCGCGCGGCTGGACGCCGGCCACTCCACCAACATCATGGAGCGCCGGGAGAAGGCAGCCTCGG
>BEIC01000046.1 GCA_002898875.1 bacterium HR26 | reverse complement strand
CCCGTCCAGATAGTGGCGCACGGTGATGAATTCGTTCGGCGCATGCCCGCGCCAGGCCGGCGGCCCGATCCCGGTCTGGACGCCGGGGATGCCCAGCCGGTTGGCCAGCCAGGTCGCTTCCCGGCCCGAGGCGTCGGTCGTCGGGTAGAGATGCGGCTCGCGCCCGTAGACCTCCCGAGCAGCGTTAACAGTCACCTCCACGATCGGCGCATCCGGCGGGGTGCGTGAGGGTTCGACGCTCCCCAGCACTCGCATCTCCACGTCCGCAAACCCATGCCGGTCGAGGTGCCGCCGCAGCAGCCGCGCGATCTCCTCGGGATCCTGGTCACAGACGAGCCGGAAGTCCAGGTTGACGGTCGCGGTCGCCGGCAGGACGGTCTTCGAGCCCTCGCCGGCATACCCGGCGCTGAACCCGGCGATGTTGCAAGTGGGCGTGAACAGCAGCCGCTCCAGCGCATCGATTCCCCGGAGATCGTCGATGAACCGCTCGACGCCGAGGGCCCGCCGCTGCGCCGCGTCGTCCCAACCGGCTCGCTCCAGCAGCGCGCGCTCGGCCAGCGTCGGCGGCCGCACCCGGTCGTAGAAGCCCTCGATCTGCACGCGCTCATCTGGCGTCTTCATGGTGGCCAGGGCCCAAACGAGCCGCCAGGCCGGGTTCGGCACCAGCCGCGCGCGGGCGGAGTGCAGGTCGTGCGCCGCGCCCCGCGCCCGGAGCTGGACGAACAGCAGCCCGCTCGTCCCCAGGCTGATCCGCGGGACATCGCCGGCGTCGAACCCGCCGTCGAACGCCATAGCTGCGTCGGCCCGGAGCTGCCCCCTCAGCCGCTCGACAGCCGCCGGCAGGCTGGGGCTGCCGCTCTCCTCCTCGCCGTCGAACAGGAAGGTGAGGTGAACTGGGAGCCCGCCAGTCGCGTGTAGCGCCCCCACAGCCTGGAGCAGTGCCATCAGGTTGCCCTTGGCGTCGGTCGTCCCGCGGCCGATGATCCGGTCGCCGACCAACCAGGCCTCGAACGGTGGACTCTCCCAGGCATCCAGCGGGTCCGGCGGCTGGACATCGTAGTGGCAGTAGACCAGCAGCGCCGGGGCGTCCTCGCGGATCGCCCGCGCTCGCCCCAACACCAGTGGCTGGCCATCGGTCTCGACCACCTCCGCCTCGATGCCCAGCCGGGTCATGATCTCGACCAGCAAGCGGGCGCACTCGGCCACGCCCTGGCCAGTAGCGGAGATCGAGGGCTGGCGCACCAGCCGCTGGAGATCAGCGAGCACCTGCTCTGCATGATCGCTGACGTAGCGGCGGACCTGCTCGAGCCGGTCCATCGCTCCTCCCCCACGTCTACCCAATTCACCACGGTATTATCCCGCCACCTCCAGCTCGACGCCAGGCGGCAGGTGCCGGCGCAGCTCCTCGACGGCCTGCTCCGGGTCGATGTCCGTCGGCAGGCGCAGCGTCAGCCGGACAGTGCGCTCGGCCGGGAGACGCTCAGCCACCTCGCGCAGATCCTGGCGCAGGGTGAGCGCATGGTAAGCCAGCAGCAGGCCAGCGACGATCACCACCCCCAGCGCCACGCTGATGTCCGAGACAAGCTGGGCGCCACCGGTGACGCCGAGCAACCAGCCGAGGAACCGGTAGAGCACGAACGCGAGGCCGCCCAGCAGCCCCACGATGGTCACCGCCAGCACGATGTAGAGATAGGCTCGCCGGCTCAGGCTGGCCCGCTCGGCAACGGGTTCCGCGGCTACTCGCCGCAGCGCAGCGTACCAATACCAGAGCCAGGCCAGCCCGCCCACCAGCGTCACGGCCCCGTAGCCGCTCACCTGACCTCGCCACCAGCCGGGTGGCAGGGCAGCTACCCGGCTGCCTCCGAGAAGGAGGTCGAACAGCATCCCCAGCAGCAACGCCAGCCCGCTGCCGGCGAAGGCAAGGCCGGCCAGCGCCGAGAGGTAGCCGATGAGCCGGCCGACCGAGACACGCCAGCCCGCCTCCGGTATCCCCTCGGCCTCCTGGTGGATCTGTCGCCGGTGGTAGAGCCAGAGCAGTGTCACCGGCAGCATCAGAAGCGGTGGCTCGACGACGGCCTGTACCCGCTGGCTCGTATCGCCGGTATCCACCCCCAGCGCCCAGCGGAACAGCTCTGCCAGGCTGACAGCTAGCGCCCCCAGCGTCAGCGCCACGCCAGCGAACACGCCCAGGTAGAGGTAAACCCAGCGCAGCAGCGAGCGTCGCTCGTGCTCGCCCCGCCAGTCCGGTTGTGCGCGCAGGCCCAGCGAGTAGCCCCAGTGCAGGCTCCAGACGACGAACCCGCCCAGCAACCATGCCGATCCCTGCGCGAGGACCCGTCTCAGGTCACCCGCGACCACCTCACCGCGGCCGAAGAGCGCGTCGACCAATGTCTGGATGAGCTGGCTCGCGCCGGCGAGCAGCGTGACCAGGCCGAAGGCGGCACCTACGTACAGGTAGAGACGGGGAAGCCAGTCGGCGCCGCCGGACAGCGCGCTGGCACGCCGGTCGCGCAGGACGATCCAGGCGTGGTAGATCCAGATCCCGCCGAGCACGACCAGCACGGCCAGCCGGCCGATGACGAACTCGGCTGCAGGTTGCATCGTGAACGGTTCGGATACATCGAGGACGGCCTCGAACGCCCACTGCAGCAGATCCAGCGCGGCATTCGCCCATAGCAGAAAACTGACGAACAGCAGGATCGTCACGTAGAGCGCGCGAACCAGCGAGTGTCGCTCGAGCTCAGCCTCGGCGCGCCCCGGCGCCAGCACCCGCTCGATCAGCCACCAGTGGAGCAGCCAGATCGGCAGGGCCACGACCGTCAGGGCGCTGTAGAGGCTCAGCTCGCGCCGCACGGCACCCGGCGGCTGAAAGATGACCTGCGTTCCGGTGAGCGCTTCCCAGAGTGTCTGAAGGCCGAGCTCCAGCAGGTTGACCAGCCCAGCCGCCAGCACGGCCAGACTCACGCCGGCAACGAAGTAGAGGTAGAGCCGCCGGGCGACCAGCATCGCCGCCTCCTGTCCAGTGAAACAGTACCGCTCAGAGGTAGACGAGCGGCTCGTCTACCTTCCAGCTCCCGTCCTCCAGCACCAGATCGATGGTGCGCTCATAGGAATACCGCTCGCCGGAGGGGAACGGCGGGAAGCCGGGACCGGAGCTGGAGAAGCGGTCGATGGTCAGGGTCAGCGTCGCCTGGTCGTCCCGGCGGTCCACCCGAGTGATCCGCACCCGAGCATCGCGCAGCGAGTCCCGGGCATAGCGGATCTCCTGGCGAAAGCTGTACCCAACCCCTTCCTTCTCCCGCCGCTCGACTTCCTCGCGCGCGCTCTGGGAGAGCAGCGCGTAGACGCGGTCGGCATCGCCCGCTTCGAGCGCATCGAGGTAGTCGACGAGTGCTGCTTCCGGCGAGCCAGGTGGATAGCTCGGCTGCTGCTCCCGTTCCAGGGCCAGCACCGCTACCACCGCGATGACGATGAGGAGCGCGATCGCTCCCCCAATAGCGAGGACTACCCGGGCCGGCTGGCTCACTGCACATGGCTCTCCTGCTCGGCAGATCCGCACGTCTGGAGTATCCGGCGGCGAAGCCGGCAGGTCAAGTGAGAATCGGTGAACAACCGGGCAATTCTGCAAGCCGGGGGCGCCCGACCCCGCGCGTTAGGGCGATCCTTTGCCGGTCGTCCCGGCCCCATCCGCCCGAGCTACCCGTACACGACCGACGCGATACTGCTCCATCGTGAGCACTTCGCAGCGCAGCGGGCCGATCTGCACGGTCTCCCCGGGTTCTGGGAAACGCCCGAGGCGCTCGACGATCAGCCCACCGACCGAGTCGGCCTCGTGCGACCCGAGTTCCTCCTCGTCGAGGTCGAGCCAATCGAGCAGGTCGTAGATACCCACTCGCCCATCGACCTCGACCTCCCCGGTGTCCAGCCGGCGCAGCGGCTCGTACTCTCGATCGAACTCGTCCCTGATCTCGCCGACCAGCTCCTCGATGAGGTCCTCCAGCGTGACTAGCCCGGCCACGCCACCGAACTCATCGATGACGATGGCCATCCGCGTTTGCCGGGCACGCAGCTCTTCGAGCAGCTCACCGGCCAGCTTCGTCTCCGGTACGAAATAGGCCGGTCGCGCGAACTGCCGGCACGGTTGCGAGCGCGCCGCCGGGTCGCTCCAGGCGATCCGGAAGACATCCTTCACATGCAGGATACCGACAATGTGGTCGAGATCACCTTCGTAGACCGGAAGACGGGAGAAGCCGGTGGCGAAGAAGCGCTCGATCGCAACCTCCAACGGCAGGTCGGCCGACAGGGCTTCCATATCCACCCGCGGCACCATGACGCTGCGCACGATCGTCTCGCGCAGCTCGAACGCCTCCTCAACCATGTCGGCCTCGCTCGCGCTGACCTGTCCCTCGTCCTCGGCCTCCTCGAGCAGCGTCAGGAGCTCTTCCCGCGTAATGGCCGGGAGCGTCGCTCGCGCCGGCAAGCCAAAGGCGCGCAGAATCAGGTTCGTCGTTCCGGTTAGGATCACCACCACCGGATGCGCGAGCACGGCCAGCAGCTCGATCGGGCGGGCGAGGAACAGAGACAGTCGCCCAGCATGCTGCACCGCGACCGTCTTCGGCACCAGCTCGCCGAAGACGATGCTCAGGAACGAGAGCGCCGTCGTCACCAGGACCAGCGCGAGGCCGGTGAGCTGCGCCTCGCTCAGCGGCGGCGACAGCGCGCTCAGCCCGGCAGCGACCACGCGGACCAGAGTGACCGCGCCGATCGCGGAGGTGAAGAAGCCGGCCAGCGTAATTCCCACCTGGATCGTCGAGAGCATGCGAGCGGGATCCTCGACCAGCCGGAGGACACGCTCCGCGGCCGCACTACCCTCCTCGGCCCAGGCTCGGAGCTGGGAGCGCCGGGCGGAGACGATGGCGATCTCCGAGGCGGCCAGGAACGCGTTGAATCCGAGCAACAGGACGATGAGCAGCAGCTCGGTGAAGAGTGACATAGGGACTCCTGACACGCGAACCGTCGCGACGACTGCAATTCTGGCAAATCGAGCGCGGCAAGGGAGCCTTAGCCGGTATGCAGATGCCCCACAACGACGTCAGTGCCTGCGCTGGCAGCGGCTACCCCACCTGGTGCAGCAAATATCCCTGGCCGACGCCTCGGTTGTGGGCCTGGGGTTTGTAGGGGCGAACAATCATTCGCCCCTACAATATGGTTATGCGAGGGCCATAGCCGGGGTCATGAATCCTGTCGCACTGCCTACCGCTCGTGTCGAGCGGCCGGCGCCGCGCTAGGCTGCCCCGGCCCCTCGCCCGCGCACTTCGACTCCTGCCAGCCGCTCGACCGGCTTGAAGAGTGCCACCATATCCTCATCGCCGAAGCCGGCCGCGCGCGCCTCCTTGAAGACCTCCTGGGCCAGCGCGCCCAGCAGCAGCCGGGTGTCCAGTTCCTTGCCTACCTCGTGGATTAGCCCCAGATCCTTGAGGATCAGGTTCACCGGCGTGCCCGGCTGGAACTGACGCTCCATCACCAGCGGCAGGGCGCGCTCCAGCATCCGGCTGCCGCCGAAGCTGGTCTTGATGACGTCCAGCAGCACCTGCGGATCCGCCCCGGCCTTGACCCCGAAGACGATCGCCTCCGCCACCCCCGCCATGTTGATCGCCACCAGGAGCTGGTTAACCAGCTTGACCACGCTGCCGGCGCCGGACGGCCCCACGTGGTGAATGTTCTTGCCCAGGGCCTGGAAGACCGGCATGGCCTGCTCCACGACCTCGGCATCGCCACCGACCATGATGGTCAAGGTGGCCGACTCGGCGCCGGCCGGCCCGCCGCTCACCGGCGCGTCGAGGAAACCGGCCGCGCGTTCCTTCGCCGCCGCGTAGAGCCGCCGGCTCAGGCCCGGGCTCACAGTTGAGGTGTCGATCAGCACCTGGCCCGGTCGCGCCGCGCCAATCAGGCCGTTCTCGCCCAGGTAGACCTCCTCCACCGAGGCAGGGGTCGGCAGCGACGTGACCACCACGTCCGCCTGCTGAGCTACCTCGGCCGGCGACCAGGCAGCGACGGCGCCCTCCCGCGCGAGCTCATCGACCGGGCCTCGGCTGCGGTTGTGCACGACGACCGTGAAGCCGGCCTTGAGCAGGTTCCGCGTCATCGGCTTGCCCATCTTGCCCAGGCCGATCACCCCCACACGCATCGCCTGTCTCCTTTCGTCGCTGTGAAGAGTACCTTCACTGCTTCTCTCTGTACTCGCTCCCGGCCACCGGAAACCGGAAGCCGGACAGCGCTCCCCCTCGAACGCGAGGATACCGAACGGTGGCTCCCTTCAGCGTCGCACACGGCCGGTAGCCCGGCAACCGGGAGCGCCCGAAGACCACGGAAATCGGCCTGCTCCGAACCCGCAGCGCCGCGCTACGGCAGATAGGCAAGCGGGTCGGCCCACACTCCGTGGTCCAGGACCGCGAAGTGCAGGTGCGGCCCGGTCGAAGCGCCGGTGCTTCCCATCGGCCCGAGATAGTCGCCCTGGTTCACCCACTGGCCGACCGAGACGGCGGGCTGGCCGGCCATATGCCCGTACCAGGTGACCAGCCCGTTGCCGTGATCGATCGCGACCGCGTAGCCGTAGCCCACCGTGCTCCAGCCCGCGAAGATGACCCGCCCACCGTCGGCGGCGACGATCGGCGTCCCCATCGCGTTGGCGATGTCGAGCCCCTGATGGAAGTGGGCGTAGCCCTGGTAGGCCGGCTCCATCCAAAAGTCGGTCGGACCGAAGTACTGCGTGATCGTGCCCACGGTCGGCCAGATGAAGGATCCAGTAGCCGCACCCACAGGTGCGCTTCCCTGATCTGAGGCGGCGCCGGCAGGTGCCTGCTCGGCCACCACGACCGGTGGTGGCGGTGCCGGGGGCCGGCCACCGGGGATCATCACTTGCTGGCCGACCCGGAGCTGGCCGTTGTCGCCGAGCCCGTTCATCGGGTAGTCGCGGATGACTTGAGGATCGACGCTGAATTTCTCGGCGAGCGATTCGACGGTATCACCCTCCTGCACCGTGACCATCACGCCGTCGGTCGGCAGGATCGCCAGGTGTTGGCCGGGAAAGATCAGGTCGCCGTTCGGCAAGCTGTTGGCCCAGACGATCGTCTCCGGGTGAAGGCCGAAGTACTGGGCAATGGTGGCCAGCGTGTCACCCTCGCGTACGGTGTAGAGCAGGACATGGTCCCGTGCTGGGAGCTTGCCGCCGGGAACCATCAGCAGCCGGTAGGGAACCAGATCGGCGTCACTCTGCACCTGGTTAGGCTCATAGCCAGTGATCGCGCTGACATCCACCTGGTAGCGCGCGGCGATGCTCTCGAGCGTGTCGCCATCATGGACGACGTGGAGCATCCCGTCCACCGGGGGCACGCGGATCGGCGTGCCGGCCGGCAGCGGCTGCAAGGGGTCGGTCATCCCGTTCGCCCAGAGGAGCGTCTCGACGCTGCGCCGGGTCTGGCGGGCGAGGTCGGCGATCGTCTGGCCGGCTGCGGCGTTGACGATCTGGATGGAGAGGCTGCGCGGCGACACCGCGCTGCCGAAGTCGCGCAGGTAGCCGGCGAGCGGATCGAATCCCCCTGTCCCGCCGCTGGCCGGAGCTGCCGGAGCCAGGAGTAGCTGGAGATCGCCGAGCTGGCTCGTCGATGTTGCGCTCAACGGTGCTGCCGGCTGCCGCGGCGTTGCCGGGAGCACCGTGAACCGCTGGCCAGCCACGATGAGGGCTACCAGCAGCACCAGCAGCGCATGGCCTGGCAGGCGTGCGAGCCGGGGCTGGAGGGATCGCGGCGAGGTTGGGAGCGAGGCGGCGCGCGACCAGGCGAAGCCACTGAGGCGCGGAGCGGCGGTAATCCGTCCTGTCCAGCTGCCATCCAGACTACGGTTGCTACCCGCTGCCCGCGCTCCCACCAGGCGCTGCCGCCGGGTGTGCCCGTTCGGCGAATGCCCGGGCGTCCAGACATCTCGTGCCGGAGTTCCATCCGGCTCGGGCAACCGATGACCGTTCGCTCTCCCGGCGCCGCTGGGCGTGATCTCAGCAGCCTGATCGGCGGCTCCTTCCGGCCGCCAGCCGAAGATCGGCTCCGGCCGGCTCGCTCCCTCTCGCGCGTTCTGATTCACCCGGCGTCCCCCTCAGCGCGTCGCCCCAGATCCCTACCCTTCCCGTCGCCCGACCCAGTCGATCAGTGTACGTACATCAGCGTAGCGATCCTGGCTGCCCAGGACAACCGCCAGGTAGACCTGGCCGGCGACCGTGCGCCAGGCGGCCACCAGGCACTGCCCCGCAGCCTCGGTGGTGCCGGTCTTGATCCCGAAGACCCCTCGCTCGCCCAGCAGGGCGTTGGTGTTGGCCAGCCGGAGCGTCCGAGCCTGCGGCCCGCCGACCCGCACGGTTGCCTCGCGCATCGACGCGATACGCACCAGCGCCGGCTCCTCGAGGAACGCCCGCGCGGCCAGCGCGAGGTCGCGGGCGGAGACAGCCTGACCCTCGACGTCCTCGCCGTCGGGCGTCAGCACCCGGCTCTGGGTCATCCCCAACTCGGCCGCCAGTTCGTTCATCGCCGCGATGAAGCGCTCCTCCGGCGATGCGCCCTCCGGCCCGTCGAGCTGCTCTCCGACAACGCGCGCCAGCGCTCGGGCCGCGTCGTTGCCGGACGGCAGGAGCAGCCCGACCAGCAGGTCGTGGATCGTCAGCGTATCGCCGGCCTGGAGACCCATCGCCGACTCCTCCACAGGGTCGACGACGTCCTCAGGCTGGATCGTCACGATCGTCTCCGGGCGCGCATGGCGAAGCACGGTGAGCGCGGTGAGGATCTTGACGGTGCTGGCCGGCGGTAGCGGCTGGTCGGCGTCGTGAGCGAAGAGCACCTCACCGTCCTCGACGCGCATGACCAGGGCTGCCCTGGCCGAGAGGGACGGCGGGGTCGGAGTTGGGCCCAGCGTGGGCGTGGGTGTCGCAGTCGGCTCTGGGGCGACAGCAACCGTCGCGGTGGCCGGCGGAGCGGCCGGCGGGCCGCCAGAGGCTGCGTTGAGATACCGGCGAACGCTCACGCCGGCGATGAGCAGGCTGCATGCCAGGAGCGCGAGCCCGAGCACGAGCTGACGCACACCCAATCCCGTTCCCTTCGGTCCGGCCTGCCTGGCCCGACCGAGTGCCCATTGTACCCGAGCTACCACGTTCTGATCGTGTCGTGCCGGCCCCGTCAGCGGCGATCTTCGACCGCCTGGGAGAGCTGAGGCTCCGGCCAGTCCTGCCGGCCCGCGCGAGCCGCCGGCCAGAAGCGCAGCGCTGGGGGCCACCAGGGCAGCGTCGCCCGGATCGACCTTGAGATGACCACCAGGGCGAGCTGATCGCGACGCCTCCAGTCAAACCTGTAGGCCGCCCGCAGCTCGTCTGGGAGCAGCCCGATACTGGCCAGTCGCCAGAGCCGCGCCGCCGGCCGTAACCAGACCGGGAGCGCCGGCCAGAGGAGCTGCCTGGCCAGCCGGCGCGCCGTCTCACCCACCACGATCTGCCCGCTCCGGCGCATGCGCTCCAGGTAGTCCTGCAGCTCGCCCCAGCTGCCGGGCAGCGTGCCCGGCTCCAGCCCCAGCCAGCCTTCCATCCCCCGGCTCTCAGCGCAGTAGCGGTCGCGCTCGGCCGGGGTCAGCGGCCGGACGAACCGCTCGTAGGCGAGCAGCGTCGAGTCGACGACGGTCGCGTGGACCCAGGTCAGCAAGGCCGGGTCATGGGCACTATACGGCGTCCCTGCCGGGTAGGGGCCGACCGGCTGGGGCAGCACGCCGTGGACGCGGTCATGCACGCGGGCGATCCGCCAGGCGGCCTCGACCGCCGCCTCCTGCGGGCCAAAGGTGAAGGCCAGCATCGCCGAGACGGTGCCGTGCAGGCGATCGAGCGCGAGTCCCGGATTGGCCGCGAACCGGCTGTGCTCAGCGACGCCGGCCGCCACCAACGGGTGAGCGAACTGGAGGAGGATCGCCCGCCCCCAACCCAGGATCACAATCCGCTCCGCATTGACCTCTTGAGCGAGCAGTGGCCACCTCATCATCTCCACCGGCACCCTGTAGCTGCAAGCAACCTTCAGTAAATCGATCACCCGAGCGCGCGCCTCCAGGGCCTGACAACCAGTACATCACTCCTGGCCCAAGGGGGCGCCAGGAGTCTCCGGCCCGCTCCGCTCCCCTGCTGGCCTCCCACTGCCCGTGCTCGGCGGCGAGGTCTCGGGCTGCCCCGCCTCGCCGCCGACCGCCACGGCTTCGCCCGGCGCCAGCCCGGGTCGCCGCGCTCGCACCAGCAGGCGAGGTGTCCAGAGCCCGTAACCTCGAGCGTCGTAGTCGCCCCAGGCCTCCACCGCCTCGAACCCGGCCTCCTGGAGGAGCGCCAGGACCTCGTGCGCCGCGTAGAGCCGCAGCCGGAATCCCCGGGCAACCTCCCGTCCCCCCGGCAGCAGAACGCGCCACTCGAGGCTGAGCACGTTCGCGAGCAGGTCCCACTCCTGGCGCTCGAGCACGCGGGCGCCATCGAGCTCGGCCCAGGTCCGCTCGACGAACTCGCGGGCCAGGAGTTCCCGGTTCGGGAGATCGAGCAGCAATGCCCCGCCCGGCTTGAGCGCCTGCCAGGCCGAGCGGAGCAGCTCCAGGTCCTCGGCTCGCTGGTCGCTCAGGCCGAGCACCGGCGAGCCGGCATAGACCGCGTCGAAGGCGCTCCGGAAGAGGATGCGCCGCAGGTCACGGCGTACCCAGCGCATGGTCACGCCGCGCGACTGCGCCGCCTGGCGGGCCGCTTCCAGGAGCGCTTCGGACGGCTCCAGCCCGGTCACCTCGTACCCGCGCCCGGCCAGCTCGATGGCCACGGTGCCGGCCCCGCTGGCCAGGACGAGCAAGGAGGCCCGCGGGGGCAATTCCAGCAGGCGCGCGATCCCCTCGACCTCGAACCTCAGCCGCTGCTGGGTCAGCGGTGGGCGGAAGAGGCCTCGCGCCAGGCGGGTGAACAGCTCGTCGATCCAGGGGGCTGTCTCGGCCATGTGCCACACTCCTGAGCGCCCGCGTCATCCACGTCGCCCGGTGTGGCGAGGCCCGGCAGTACCTAGCGGATCACCGGTGCCTCGCCGAGTGTGACCGTGAGCGATCGCTCGGTGCCTTCCCGATTAATAACAATCTCTACCCGGTCTCCTGGCTGGTGCCGCCGGAGCGCCTGATCCAGATCGCTCACCCGCACGATCTCCTGTCCATCGAAGCGCACGATGATGTCGCCGGGCATCAGCCCCGCCTGCTCCGCCGGGCCGCCAGGCACGACCGACACGACCAGCACGCCACGATCGACCGGCAGGTTAAAGCGCACGACGAGGGCCCTCGTCACGGTGACGCCGCCGATGCCGAGGTACGGCTGTGGCCGTGCCTCCAGGAGTTGAGCGACGATCTCCTTGGCCTTGTTGATCGGGATCGCGAAGCCGATCCCCTCGGCCTGCTGGATCTTGGCCGTGTTTATGCCGACCACCTCGCCCTGCAAGTTGACCAGCGGCCCACCCGAGTTCCCTGGGTTGATCGCGGCATCCGTCTGGATGAGCGGGCCGAACGGCGGCTGGTTGGGACCAGGTTGGAGCGTGCGGTTGAGCGCGCTGACCACCCCCGCAGTGACAGTAGGGCCGCCTTCCAGCCCCAGCGCGTTGCCGATCGCCACCACCCACTGGCCGACGCGGAGCGTGTCGCTGTCGCCCAGCTTCGCCACCGGCAGGTTATCGCCGTCGATCTTGACCACCGCGATGTCGTTCTCCGGCGAGCGTCCGACTACGCGGCCGGCGAACTGCCGACCATCAGGCAACACGACGACGATCTCCAGCGCCTCGCCGACCACGTGATCGTTGGTCAGGATGTAGCCTCGCTGGTCGAAGACCACGCCGGAGCCCTCGCCCTCCACGACCTGGCCGAAGCCGAAGATGTCTGTCTCGACCTTGCGCACCGTCACGAACGCGACCGCCGGGGAGACTTCGCGCGCGACCTCCTCGACGGCCGTCGCGAGGTCGATGGTTCCCGGGTTTGCCGCCGGAGCCGATGGGTTCGATGGATTCGTGTTGGAAGGGGTTGGACTGGCCACCGCCGCACCGCTCGCAGCCGGCGTGGCCGTGGGCGAGGCGCTCGGTGCAGGTTGCCGAACCGAGCAGCCGGCACCTAGAGCGAGCAGCATGATCAGCGAGAGCGTTACAGAGAGTAATCGTCGCCGTGCCCGGAGAACCATGATCTCGTTACCTCTCCCTGCTGCGAAGACTCGAGCTTTCCGGCGCATTCTCCCCTCGCTCGTGCACGGACGGCACTCCGGAGGAGTCAAGTCCGAGTGCGGTAAGCCCGGGTCAGGTGTCGCGTCGTCGCGACCGGGCAGTGCGGCCGACCGGTCGAGCCCGGTCTGAGATGATCCTATCGCACGGTGAGCGGCGTATCATAATGGCGCGAGCGTCCCGTCGCTGCGGCACAGAGATTTGGGAAAGGGCGCGGCCGCTGTGGCGCGCGAGCCGAGCGACCAGGAACTGATGGCCGGTCTCCAGCAGCGAGACCACCAGGCGCTGGCTCTGCTGTACGATCGGTACGCACGATCGGTCTATTCCCTGGCGCTGCATATCCTGCGTGACCAGGCGGCGGCGGAAGACGTCACCCAGGAGGTCTTTCTCCAGCTCTGGCGACGGCCTGAGCGCTACGTGCAGGAGCGCGGGCCACTCGGACCCTGGCTCCTGCGCGTGACCCGAAACCGGGCGATCGACCTCCTGCGCCGCAGCAGCCGGGAGCGGCAGCCGGCACACCCGGACGCGAGAGCGGCCGACCTCCACATCCCCGACCACTCCCCCGGGCCGGACGAGCATGCCTGGTCGGCGACGCTCGCGACGCGAGTGCAGGCGGCGCTCGGCGAGCTGAGCGATGCCCAGCGGCAGGTGATCGAGTTGGCCTACTTCCGGGGGCTGACCCAGCGAGAGATGGCCGATGTGCTGGGCTTGCCTCTGGGCACGGTCAAAACGAGAGTGCGAACCGCTCTGCGACGGCTGGCCGAAATTCTGACGAGGGACGGAGTATGGACCGACGTCGGTTGACCCACGAGCTTGCCGGCGAGGAGCTCCCGGCCTACGCCCTCGGCGCGCTTGATGCTGACGAGGCGGTCGGGCTGGTGGAGCACCTTGCCCAGTGTCCCCTCTGTCAGGCAGACCTGCACCGGTTCGACGATCTGCTCGGCCTGCTCGGCACCGCGGTGCCGCAGGAGTCACCGCCGCCTAGCCTCCGCGAGCGAGTGCTCGCCCAGGCTGCCGCCGAAGCTGGCGTTGCTCCCGCTGCTGACCGTCCAGCCCTGCGGCACTTGTCCCGCTGGGCCCGGGCTGCCCTAGCCGCAGCGGCGGCTCTTGTGCTGATCCTCGCCGGCGCGGTGGCCATGTTGCTCTACGACCAGTGGCAAATTCGCCAGGAGCTGGACGCGCTGCGCGCGGAGCAGCGCGAGATAGCGAGTATTCTCACGCGATCGGCCTGGTGGGCTCCGGTCACCGCTGAGGCCGGTCAGGGGCAGCCGGTGGTGGGCCGGCTCTACCTGCAAGAGGGCGAGGCCGGCGTGCTGGTCATCGATGGGCTGGCCCCGCTCGCGCCCGGCCAGGTGTACCAGGTCTGGCTGATCCGGGCAGACAACACGAGGGTCAGCGCCGGTGTCTTCACCGTCGACACCTCGCAGCGGGCGACCCTGGTCCTCCACGCTCCGGGTACGTGGTCG
>BEIC01000045.1 GCA_002898875.1 bacterium HR26 | reverse complement strand
GCGCCTGCGACGACGAAGGCGGCCGCGGTCGAGATGTTGAACGTCCGAGCGCCGTCACCGCCCGTCCCGCAGGTATCCACAGCCGGCTGATCGAGCGAGAGGACAACCGGCACGGCATGGCGGCGCATCGTCTGCGCGAAGCCGGCCACTTCCTCCTCGCGCTCACCGCGCAGGCGCAGGGCAGTGACCAGCGCGGCGATCTGGGCCGGCGTCGCCTCGCCGGTCATGATCGCCTCCATCGCCTCGGCGGCCTCCACTTGCGTCAACACCTCACCGGCGGCGACTTTGCGAATCGCGTCGATGATCATCCCTCACCTCCCGTGGCGACCAGGGCAGGCGACTGCCCGGCATGACGACGAGCTTCGACCAGTTGCAGGAAGTTCTTCAAGAGATCCTTCCCAACCTCGGTAAGGATCGACTCGGGGTGGAACTGCACGCCCTCGACCAAGCCCGAGCGGTGGCGGAGCCCCATGATCAACCCGTCCTCGCTGCGAGCGCTGATCTCCAGCCCAGTGGGCAAGCTCGCCTCCTCCGCGATCAGCGAGTGATAGCGCGTCGCGACGAACGGGCAGGGCAGCCCGGCGAAGACCCCCTGGCCGTCGTGGTAGATCAGCGAGGTCTTGCCGTGCATCAGGCTCGGCGCCCGGACCACCCGGCCGCCGAACGCCTCCGCGATCGCTTGATGGCCGAGACAGACGCCGAGGATCGGCACGCTGCCGGCTAGCTCCCGGATCAGGGGGACGGAGACCCCGGCCTCGCGCGGCGTGCACGGCCCCGGGGAGATGACGATGCCGTCCGGTGCCAGCGCCGCGGCTTCCGCTACGGTGATGGCGTCGCTGCGCCGGACCAGCACGTCGGCGCCCAGCTCGGTCAAGTACTGGTAGAGGTTGTAGGTAAAGGAGTCGTAGTTGTCGATCAAGAGGATCATCGCGTGCCGCCCTCCCGGAGCTCACGCTCCATCTCCTCCGCCAGCTCGATCGCTCGCACCAGCGCTCGCATCTTGTGATGGCACTCCTTGTGCTCCAGCTCCGGCACGCTGTCGGCCACGATGCCCGCGCCGGCCTGGAGATACGCCATCTGGCCACGCATCACGACCGTGCGGAGGGTGATCGCGGTGTCCAGGTTGCCGCCGAAGTCCACGTAGCCGACCGCCCCGGAATAGGGGCCGCGCCGCTCCGGCTCCAGCTCGGCGATGATCTCCATGGCGCGGATCTTGGGCGCGCCGCTGACCGTGCCGGCCGGGAAGCAGGCCCGCAGCGCGTCCAGGCCGGTCAGGTCCGGGCGCAACGTACCGGTCACATGGCTCACGAGGTGCATCACGTGGCTGTAGCGCTCGATCTCCATCAGCTTGGGCACGCGGACCGTGCCGGGCCGGGAAACCCGGCCGATATCGTTGCGGCCTAGATCGACCAGCATGATGTGCTCGGCCCGCTCCTTCTCGTCGTTGGCCAGCTCGATCGCCAGCGCCTCGTCCTCCTCGTCAGTGCGGCCGCGCCGCCGCGTGCCGGCGATCGGGTGCATCAGGAGCGTGTCACCGTCGAGCCGGACCAGCATCTCCGGTGACGAGCCGATCAGGTGGTCATCGCCGAGCTGGAGGAAGAACATGTAGGGGGAGGGGTTCACCCGGCGCAGCGCGCGGTAGATGGTGAACGGGTGCGCTGCGGTGTGCAGTGCCTGCCGCTGGGAGAGGACGACCTGGATGATATCGCCGGCAGCGATGTACTCCTTGGCCTGGCGAACCATCGCCTCGTAGGTCGCTTGATCGACGTTGGGAGCCAGACGCTCGGCCACCGGCCGCTCGTCGAGCGGCTCCCGCCCGATCGGTGCCCGCGCCGGGCCGCTCAGGCGGCTCACCATGCGCTCGATGCGAGCCACGGCCTCGGCGTAGGACTGCTCGAGCGGCGTCCGCTCGTCGATGTGGATGTGGCTGACGACCTTGATCGTCCGCTCCAGATGATCGAAGATCAGCATCGAGTCGACGAACATGAAGAATGCATCGGGGAAGCCGAGCGGGTCGGCTGGTGCTGTCGGCAATCGCTCGAAGTAGCGGACGGCCTCGTAGCTGAGGTAACCGACCGCTCCCCCCAGAAAGCGAGGCATGCCCGGGAGCGAGACGGTCTTGTACGGCTCCAGGTACTGGCGCAGCGCGACCAGCGGGTCATCGAAGGTGAACTGGCGCTGGCTAGCGGGGTAGCCATAGTAGTCGAGCCCGCCGAAGGTCACCGGTGGACCAGTCGCCTCAGCCGACTCGCGGTGGCCATGGAAGCGAGCGACCGCCTGGCCGTCACGGAGCTCCAGGGTCAGGAACGGGTCGGCGCCGATGAAGGAGTAGCGGGCCAGCCGCTCCCCGCCCTCGACACTCTCCAGCAGAAAGGCATAGCGTCCTCGGGCCACCTTAAGGAAGGCAGAGACCGGCGTCTCGAGGTCGGCCACGATCTCGCGGTAGATCGGGATGAGGTTGCCGCGAGCTGACAGCGCGGCCACTTCAGCCAGCGTGGGGCGATACCAGGTCGCTGCTAACGATGCCGGTGTCAGACTGCTTCGACGCGCAGTGACCGCTTCTGCCATGCTCCGCACTCCTCTCGCGAGCCGGGAGCCAAAAACAAAACCTCCGTCCCGACAGGGACGGAGGTCGAATGCGCTCCGCGGTGCCACCCTGGTTGGATGCCGCTCGCGCGGGCATCCCACCTCTGCGAGTACGGGACCGGGCTCATACCCGATCCGATACCCAGCTCCCAGATAACGGTGGAGTCTCCGGCGCCGCCTACTGGCTTATCGCGTTCGGGGCGCGACTCCCGGATCCATTCCGCGCCTGCGCTGGCACCGGCTTCTCACCACCCGCCGGCTCGCTGGGCCCCGCTCTGGCGCGTACTCGCTCCGTTCGTCGTCGTTCGCGCTATCGGGTTGTCTTTGACTTCATACTCTAGCGGCCAACCGATCCACTGTCAAGCCCTGAAAGAGCTGAGGAGCACTGAGTTATGCCGATGGAGGGAGGACGTGGACGCCGCTTCCCCCTCACCCCCAGCGCCTGCCGCGCCCTATATGGCGAAGGAGAGGGCCAGAGGGTGAGGGCTGGAGCAGGCGCTAGCGCCGCATCTTGATGACCTTGAACGCCTCGGCGTAGGGGATGCCCTGGCTCGCGCCCACCTCCGCCGCCCGCTCGCGGATGCGCTCTTCGAGATCCTTCCCCTCGCCGACCTGGCTCACGTGTGCCCGCAGTGCATGTACCTTCGCGTCGAGCGTCTCCGAGATGTCGATGTACAGATCCGGATACTCAGCCCCGAAGAGCCACAGCTCGGCGACCTTGTGCGGCTCCAATCCTTCTTTCAGGTGCTCGGGGAAGTACAGCGGGTCACGGGCGGTCGGGTAGACGGCGTCGACCGTCGTGATGCCGACGGCGCGGTGATCGGGGTGCAGCGCATAGGGCCGGAACGGGTCGTGGGTGATGACGATGTCCGGTCGGTGCAGGCGAATCTGCCGGACGATCTTCTCGCGAAAGGCCAGATCAGGCACCAGCTCGCCGTCGGGCAAGCCCAGGAAGACGACCTCAGCCACGCCTAGCCGGCGGCACGCCTCCCTCTCTTCCTCCTCTCGCAGCCGGGCGAGTTGCTCCGGAGTCAAATCTCGTCGATTGGTGCCCTTATCTCCGGATGTGCACTGGACGAGGACAATATGGCGCCCCTCGCGGGCGAACTTCGCAACCGTGCCGCCGCTACTGAACTCCATGTCGTCCGGGTGCGCCACCACGACCATAACCCGGCCCGTCGGCTCGCTGCTCATCCCTCGTCCTCTTCCTCGCAATCCGCCGCGCCTGCGCGCACCTGGCTACTCTGCGCCAGCCTCCCCCAAGGGTCAAGCCGCCCGCCGGTGCGCGGGCGGACTCTCGAGCAGATTATCCACCTGGTGTCCAGGTCTTCCACCAGTTGTCAGGCGCATCAACCGGCCGGAGACACCGGCTGGCGTCCAGCAAGCAGGCGCCGCAGCTCGGTCACCAACTCGGACCTGGGAACCCGCCGCTGCTCGCCGCTCGCCAGCTCGCGAACCGTAACCACGCCGGCCGCCAGTTCGTCGGGGCCACAGAACAGGACCAACGGCACTCCTTTGCGATCGGCGTATTGGACTTGCCGCCGCAGGTCGCGCCGCTCGCCGAGGTAGACCTCCGCATTGATCCCGCCAGCGCGGAGCTCCTGGACCAGACCGAGGGCGACACCCCAGTGCTCGTCGTCGAACACTGTCACCAGCGCGTCACTGACGGTGGAGGGAGCGTGTATGAGCTGCAACTCCTGGACCACCTCCACGACGCGCTCCAGGCCCAGCGAGCCGCCGGTGGCCGGGATATCCTCACCCAGGAACATGCCGATCAGGCCGTCGTAGCGGCCTGCCCCTCCGAGCGACCCGATGGCCGGCTCCTCGACCACCGCTTCGAAGACCGGTCCGGTGTAGTAATCGAGGCCGCGGGCCAGCGCGAGGTTCAGCGCGTAGCGTCGGGGGTCGGCGCCGAGCAGGTCCAGGTAGCGGAACAGCTCTTCGAGCTCGGCCACCGCCATCGTCGCCTGCGGGTCACCGGCCAGCCGCCCGCGCACCTCGGCCAGCACCGGCGTCGGCTCGCCGCGGAGCTGGACCAGGTCGAGCACCGCCCGGGCAGCCAGCTCGGACACGCCGTGGCGGAGGAGCTCCTCGCGAACCCCCTCCGGGCCGATCTTCTCCAGCTTGTCGATGGCCCGGTAGACAGTGAGCGCCTGCTCGGCCGGCACGCCCGCGTGCGTCGCCAGCGCCTGCAACAGCTTCCGGTGGTTCACCTGGATCACGACGTTCGGCACGTTGACGGAGTCGAGCGCCTCGATCCAGACCAGCAGCACCTCAGCATCGGCCAGCATCGATCGGGTGCCGACCGTGTCGACATCGCACTGCCAGAACTGCCGGTAGCGCCCACGCTGGGGCCGCTCGGCGCGGAAGACCGGGCCGATGTGATAGCGCTTGAACGGGAACGTCAGCTCATGACGGTGCGCGGCCACAAAGCGCGCCAGGGGCACGGTCAGGTCATAGCGCAGGCCCACCTCCCGGCCGCCCTGGTCCTGGAAGTGGTACATCAGCTTCTCGCCCTCCTCGCCGTACTTCCCGGCGAGGACCTCGTAGTACTCGAGCAAGGGTGTGTCGATCGGCTCGAAGCCGAAGCGCTCGAAGACTGCTCGGAAGCGGTCGATAATCTCTTGCCGCAGCAGCATCTGTTGCGGGAGGAAGTCGCGCATACCCCGTAGTACCTGAGGTGGGCGCGGTGCTCCCGCCTTGGCCTCGCTCGTCATGGTGCCGACTCCTCGTGCCCCGATTACTTCCGCATCTCGTAGACCAGGTGCGCTAGCTCCGGCAGTAACAGCTTCTCCATCGCCAGCCGAACCGCGTTCGGTGAGCCCGGCATCAGGGCTACGATCCGGTCGCGATACACCCCGGCCGTCGCCCGCGAGAGCATCGCTGCCGGCCCGATCTCCTGATAGCTGAGCATCCGAAACAGCTCGCCGAAGCCGTCCAGCCGCTTCTCGAGCCGCGTCGCCACCACCTCGTAGGTCGTATCGCGCCGGGCAATGCCGGTGCCGCCGTTGATCAGGATCGCATCGCAGTCGTCACGCGCGGCCAGCTCGTCGAGCAAGGGGCCGATCCGCTCCGGCTCATCCGGCACGATCTGGTAAGCCACCACCAGATGCCCCTGCCGCTCGAGCCCCTCGCGGATCAGGGCACCGCTCGCGTCTGTCTCTGGCGTCCGGGTATCGCTGACTGTCACGACCGCGCAGCGTACTCGCTGCGGGGCTGCGGCGCGGTGGGCTTCGACGGAAGCGCTCATGAGGCACTCCCTTCCTCGGCATCCGGCAGCGCGAGCGCCAGTGCCGCGTTGCCGAGCAGCGCCTGCCGCAACTGCTCCAGGCTCACCTGATCGTGCACCGTGTGCGCGAAGCGCTCCTCCGCCGGGGCGAAGCCGATGGTCGCGATGCCAGCCCGCATCAGGTGCCCGCCGTCCGTCGCGAACTGCCAGAAGCCGACCGGCACCTCGCGTCGGAAAACCTCGCCCAGCGTCGCCGTCGCGGCGCGCACCAGCGGGTGCGCGGCCGGGAGCGCGAAGCCGCGCGTCGGCGGCATCTCCGCCTCCAGGCCCGTGTAGCTGCGCACCGGGCGGCTCACGGCCCGCACGTCAACCGCCACGCCCGAGATCAGGCTCGCCTCGGCCAGCTCCCGCACCCTGGCCACGATGTCTTCCGGCTCGTCGCCGGGAACACTGCGCCAGTCGAGCGAGAGTGTTAGCACTCCTGGCGTCACGTTGCTGCTGGTCTGGTCCGTCGCGATCAAGGTCGGGGCGACGGTCGAGCGCCCCAGGTCAGGGTCGCCGCGCATCCGCAACGACTCGAGCGCCAGCAGGAAGCGCGCCAGCGCGTAGTGCGGATTGGCTCCCCGCTCCGGAGCGCTAGCGTGCACGGAGCGGCCGGTGAAGCGGACCTCGATCAGGATGCGCCCGCGGTGGCCGCGCCGGAGCTCCAGGTTGGTCGCCTCGCCCAGCACCGCGTAGTCGGTCCGCAACTCCTCGCAGAGCGTGGCGGTGCCGAACCCACCCAGCTCCTCCAGCACGACCCCGGTGATGTAGACGTCGCCTCGCGGTCGCAGCCCGGCTGCTCGCAGGACGGGAACCAGATAGACCTGGGCCGCCAGGGCCCCTTTCACGTCGCTCGCGGCCCGGCCGTAGAGCACGCCATCCTTGATGACCCCGGCATAGGGCGGGTACGGCCACAGCGCCGGGTCGCCTTCATGGACATGGTCGATATGGGAGTTGAACTGCACCGACCTCCCGCAACCGCTGCCCCGCAGCACACCGATCACATTGCCAGCCCGATCGACCCAGACGTCGTCGTAGCCCAGGCGCTCCATCTCCGCTCGCAGGAGCCGGGCCATAGCCTCCTCTTCACCGGGTAAGCTCCGGGTCTGCACTGCCCGCTGGGCGAAGCCGATCATCGCATCGGCGTGCTCCGCCACAGCGGCCGCCAGCTTGTTCCGGATCTCTTCGCTCAGCCTCACCGCCCCCG
This sequence comes from bacterium HR26, assembly GCA_002898875.1. Classification (GTDB taxonomy): domain Bacteria; phylum Chloroflexota; class Chloroflexia; order Thermomicrobiales; family Thermomicrobiaceae; genus Thermalbibacter. The sequence continues at coordinate 6,839 of BEIC01000045.1, read as the reverse complement.
GCCCCCTGTTGAGTCGCTAGCCTACTCAGCCACCACCGCGTTCTCGACGTGGCTCACGCGCTGCACTCCGCCCCGCGCGTCCAGCGTGATCGCCACCAAGTCTACCCGCCACAGGCGTTCGCTGTGCTCTGGATGATGCGCCAGGTACTCGGCTATCGTTTGGAGCAGCCGTACTGCCTTGGCCGGCGTAACCGCCTCCTCGGCAGCGCCGAGCTCCTCACTGCGGCGGAGCTTCACCTCGACTCCGACCAGCACCTCGCCGTCGAGCGCGACGACATCGAGTTCACCCGCCAAGCCGCGCCAGTTGCGATCGAGGATCGTCCAGCCGCGCGCGTTCAACCACTGCGCCGCGTACTCCTCGCCACGCTGCCCGAGGCGACGCTGCCGGCTCACCGGTCGAGATCCTGGTCACTACAGGTCTCCCAGTGGTCGTTCCCGACGAGGCAGAGCCGCACCGGCGCGAAGGTTCGGCGGTGGAACGGAGACAGGCCATGGGTCTCGAGGGCAGTCAGATGCTCTGCTGTGCCATAGCCAGCGTTACGCTCCCAGCCGTAGGCGGGGAAGCGACTTGCCAGGCGCGCCATCAGCCGGTCGCGTGTCACCTTGGCCACGATCGCGGCGCAGGCGATGGAGAGACAGCGCTCGTCGCCGTTGACGACCGCAGTAAAGCGCGGCGGTGGCAACTCCGGCATCGGCAGGCCGTCGTACAGCGCATGATCCCAATCACCGAGACGGCGGAGTGCCCGCTGCATGGCGAGCACGGTCGCCCGCCTGACGTTGAGGCGATCCACCTCTCGGTGCGATGCTGCGCCGACCGCCACCGCCACTGCGTGCTCCAGGATCACGCTGGCCAGGAGCTCGCGCTGCGCGCGGCTGAGCTGCTTGGAGTCACGCATCGGGAGCGACGGGACGAAGCCCGGCGGCAGCACGCAGGCAGCGGCGACGACCGGACCGGCCAGGCAGCCGCGGCCAACCTCGTCCAACCCGACCACGCGCTGCATTCCCCGGTGCCAGAGGGCGGTCTCCAGCTCGGTGTTCGGCTGCACGGCCTCTGCCGTCGCCGCGCGCACGCTTCCGGCCCCTCACGATCGCCACGCGTCGAGAGCGCTCGCGTGCCAGCCATGACATCGACCCTGACCGGCAATGCAGGCTAGCATGCTCCGGCTCACTATCCTAGCGCGGGATCGCCGGGGGGAACAGACTCGAGCCCGACTCGTTCACGAGAGGACAGCGATCCAGCACCGACAGCCGGACCCGCGCACGTTGTCTCTGGAAGTTCCTAGCGCAGGTAGCTGCCAGGCGGCCGGCGGCGCTCCTTGATGCGGGCTGCCTTGCCGGTGCGTTCGCGGAGGTAGTAGAGGCGAGCCCGCCGCACCTTGCCGTGCCGCAGCACCTCGATCTTCTCGATCAACGGGCTGTGCAGCGGAAACGTCCGCTCGACCCCGATCCCATGGGCAGCGATGCGGCGCACGGTGAAGGTGGCGTCGGTCCCGCCGCCGCGCTTGCGGATCACCACCCCCTCGAAGGGCTGAATGCGGACGTTGTTCCCCTCGACGACGCGATAGTGCACCCGCACGGTATCGCCGGGACTGAAGGGCGGAATGTCCGCTCGCGTATACTCCTCAGCGACACTGCGCACGACGTCGACCATGAGCCACTCCCCACTCCACGCTCTCGCTCGCGACCGATCCCAGCCTGCCGGTACGCAGGCGCAAACACCTTAGCAGTATAGCAGAGCGACGCCTCCACGATGCAGAACCGCAGAGTCGCTGCGCACTGCTACCCCGATGAAGGGTTGGCTCCTGGCACTGCCGCCACGAGCCGGCGATCGGGCAGGACCTCCAGGACCTCAGCCGCGACCTCGTACCGACCGAACGAGGGCATAATGTATACCCCGTGCACGACCTCACGCGCCTCCAGCAGCAGCTCCTGCGCCATCCGTACCCCTTCGCGCCGCCCTTCCGGGCCAGCCAGGCGCATGCGCTCGCGCGCCTCCTCGGTCAGCGTGATACCTGGCACCTCGTTGTGCAGGAACTCGGCATGCCGGTGGCTCTGGAGGGGCAGAATCCCGAGCAGGACCGGGATCGGGATGGGGCCGTACCGCTCCTCGTAGCGGCGCAGGAAGTCGGTCCACACTCTCAGCGCGAAGACCGGCTGGGTCATCACGAGATCGGCGCCGGCCTCGATCTTCCGGTGGAGCCGCTCGATCTCCTCGTCCAGATTGGGCCGCGTCGGATCGCAGGCCACCGCCACGGTGAAGCTGGCCAACTGGCCGATCGAGGCGCCTCCCGCATCCATCCCCTGGTTGAACTGCTTGATGATCTTGACCAGCCCGATCGAGTCCACGTCGTAGACCGGCGTCGCCTGGGGATAGTTCCCTAGCGTCGGCGGGTCACCGGTCAGCGCGATGATGTTGCGTACGCCCAGAGCATGCGCGCCGATCAGATCCGACTGTAGGCCCATCAGGTTCCGGTCCCGGGTGGTGAAGTGGAGGATAGTCTCGACCTCCACCTCCTGCTGAATCAAAGCGCAGAGGGCGAGCGCGCTCATCCGCACGCGCGCCATCGGGCTGTCGGCGACGTTGATGAACTCGACGCCGGCATCTTTGAGGAGCTGGGCACCGGCCAGCGCCTTGTGGGGATTGAGCCCCTTCGGGGGGTCGATCTCGACGCTGACGACGAACTCCCGCCCCAGCTTCTGCGCCAGCTTCGTCGGCCCCTCAGCGGCGAGCAGCTCCCGGGGCCGGCGCCGCGGGACCTCGATCGCTGGAGGACGCCGGATATCCGGGATCTCCAGCACATCCAGCGCCTTCCGCATCGCCTGGATGTGGGCCGGCGTCGTGCCACAGCAGCCGCCGATAATGCTGATACCCAGGTTGATGGCTTCGCGCGCATAGTCTGCGAAGTAGTCAGGCGAGGCGGTGAAGATGACTCGGTTGCCGATCTGCCGCGGCCATCCAGCGTTGGGCTGGCCGGAAAGCGGGATCCGGCCACCGCTCACGCCCAGCATGGTTCGGAGGACATCGAGGGTCGGTCGCGGCCCCACGCTGCAGTTGACGCCCGCAACCGTCACCCCCAGCTCCATCAGTGTGTCGATAACCTCCTCCGGCGTGTGGCCGTGGATGGTCCGCCCATCGGAGGCGAACGTCATCTGAGCAACGATTGGCAGGTCACAGACATCCCAGGCGGCCAGCACGGCCTGGCGCATCTCTTCGAGCTGGAAGATGGTCTCGATGATCAGCAGATCCACCCCGCCTTCCAGCAGCGCGCTGATCTGCTCGCGGTAGGCGTCGCGCACCACCTCCGGCGGCGTCGTCCCGATTGGGGCGAGTGTGCGGCCGGTCGGGCCGATCGACCCGGCGATGAGTACCGGCTGGCCCGTAATCTCCCGTGCTTCGCGAGCGTTGCGGGCTGCCTGCCGGTTGATCTGCCCCACCAAATGGGCAAACCCGTGCGCCTCGAGTTTGAAGCGATTCGCGCCGAAGCTGTTCGTCTCGATGATCTCGGCACCGGCCAGGATATAGTCTCGATGGATCTCGACCACCAAGCTGGGATTGGAGAGGTTGACTTCGTCGAAGCATGCATCCAGGGGAACGCCGCGCTCGTACAGTTGCGTCCCCATCGCACCATCGCAGAGAATCGGGCCGCGGGACAGCCGCTCGAGAAACGGGTGTGCCATGCCTTCACCTCCGAGTGGGAGAATGGCCGCCGCCCGGTCAGTCGGTTCGGCGTCACCCCAGATTCTAGCACCGCCGGGGGACCGGCCCGCGAACCCACTGGGAAGCCAAAACAGGGCGTACGTACACCAATCTATTGACAACTCTGCTCCGATCGGGTAGGCTGATGCTGAAGCGACACGGCCGCGCATAGAACCATTGACACTGTGATACGTTTAAGGAAAGTGGAGGACGTGGCATGGACGGCTCGGCCGCCTTGTCCGCCGCTGAAGAGATCGGCTGGGTGAACCGTGCAAAGGAGGGCGACCAAGCCGCGTTCGAGGCGATCTTCCTGCGCTATGAACGGCCGATCTATCAGTTCATCTATCGCATGATGGGAAATGCCGAGGACGCGAGCGATCTGACACAAGAGTGCTTTATCCGAGCGTATCGGGCATTGCCCCAGACCTCGGATGATCTCAATGTCTCAGCCTGGTTACACCGGATTGCGGCCAATGCTTGTCTTGATGCCTTGCGCCGGCGAAAGCGAATTCGCTGGTTACCGTGGGAGGGTCAAGGACATCCGGATCTTCACCTCATGGGGCATCTGGAAGATCCGGAACGGGAGGCGATCCGCAGCGAGACACAGGAGCTGGTCCAGCGCGTGCTGACCCAGATGAACCCGCGACACCGGCTCGCCCTCATCCTTCGGGAATACGAAGGGCTCTCCTGTGAGGAGATCGGGCAGATCATGGGCCTGTCGCGGTCGGCGGTGAAGTCGGTACTCTTTCGAGCGCGTGAAGAGTTCCGGCGCATCTATCGAGCGGTGGAGGAAACGGTACCACCATGATGTCCCGCGAGTGCGAGTCCATGAGGCCACTGATCTCGGCCTACATGGACGGGGAGCTGACCCCAACCGAGGAGGTACAGCTCCAACAGCACCTCGCAGAGTGCTCATATTGCCGGAACTTACTCGAAGAATATCGGCAGCTCCGCGAGCAACTGCGCTACCTGCCGCCGGCTGAGCCGCCATCTCACCTCCGTCAGCAAATCTGGCACGAGACCGTTGAACAAGAGGTGGCACACCGGGGTAGGCATCGCCCCTGGGCTGTTCGCCCTCGCCTGAGCTTCAGCACGGCAGCGCTCAGCGTCGCCGTGCTCCTCGTTCTCGCGCTCCTGCTCAGCCTCGGCTACCAGCGTGCATTGCCGCCGGCAGTCGCTGGCTCCGCGCCCAAGGACGGTCAACTCTGGCCGATCTACCAGCCCATCGAGATCACCTTCAACAAGCCGATGGATCGCCAGTCAGTCATCGAAAACCTGCGTATCGCCCCCGCGGCTGAGCGTGAGCGCCTTCCGGTGAGCTGGCGAGGAACTACCTTGATCATCGGAGCGGATGAGACTCAGCGGGTTTCGCTCCTGCCCGACACTGTCTACACCGTGGCGATCCTGGCCAATGCTCAGGACCAGTGGGGACACCCGCTCGGCCAGGACTGGGTGCTTCGATTCCGCACCACCAGCGTCATCGCCGGCCAAAACACCCCGACCCCGCCATCGGCTTCCACCAAGACCCCGCCTCCGCCTTCACCGACGCCAACCCCTGCGCACACACAGGTGGAGCCAACCCAGCCACCGGCACCCCCACCGACGCCCACCTCGCTACCAAGCACACCGCCCGAGAGCCAGCAGCCAACGCAGCAGCCTGTCGCCCCGACCGCGACCACGCCTCCATCACCGCCGGCGCCGAGCCCGACTGCAACGGCGACCCCGACGCCGGTACCAACGTCGACGCCAGAACCGACCCCGGCGCCGGAGACCTCGCCGACGCCTTCGTCTACTCCAACGCCCGAAGCGACTCCGACACCGGAGTCCACCGCCACGCCGGTACCGGTCACGCCAGAGCCGATCCCGGTTACCGGTGCCTTTGGACAGATCTACTGGGGTAACGCGTCAGTGCAGCAGAAGCTCGGGCAGCCACTCGCCCATGCCTATACAGTGAGCGCGACCGAGATGGACTTCCAGCGCGGCCTGATGATCGAGCGGTTCGACACCGCGACGATCTACGTCCTGGTCGCCGATGGCACGTGGTTCCCGGTGCCCGATACCTGGACACCGGACACCTGGCCGACAGCCCAGGAGGTCGAGCCGAATCTCTGGTCCCCCGGTGGCTACTTCGGCGCCGCCTGGCGAGATCAGGCGCTCCAGGAGACGCTCGGCTACGCGATCGAACCAGAGGCGCACCTCATGGCGGAGGGCGCGCGGATCCAGGAGTTCGAGCACGGGATCCTGCTGTTGAGCGATCGCGGCTTTGTCTACATGCTGCTCGAGAGCGGCACCTGGGAACAGTTCCCGGCGACCAAGAACTCCGCTAATACCACCAGCGGCTCAGAGGACAGCAATACCTGGCTGGAGGCGACCGAGACGGCACAGCCGTAAGAGACGGCACAGCCGTAAGCCGATGGCCTGACCTGCCGGCCACAGTGCTTCTCGCACCGTACAGGCACGGCGCATCAGGGGGCAACGTTCTGGAGCAAGATCGCCACGGCGTTGTAGGTCGCGTGCGTTAGAATGCAGGCGGTTGTCCCCAAATAGCGGCGCTCCGCTCCCAGAAGCAGGCTGATGGCAAAGACCCCTGCCGTAATGATCGAGAGTCCATACTGGACATGCACCAGCGTGAAGAGCGCCGACGTCAAGAGGATTCCGTACCGCGGTTGGATCGCACCTCGGAACAGCGTCTCTTCCCCGACCCCGGATGCGATGCTGACTGCAAGGGCACCGCTCACCGATGACACATCCTGCGTGATCTGCACGAGCCGGTCTTCGATCTCCCGGGCCAGTGCTGGCTGGAGCCATTGCGTCAACGCCCCCGCCACCCCGGCGATGATGAACAGCGCCACGGTGAAGCCGAGCGCCGCCACAGCCTGCCCCCAGGTAAGGCGGGTCAGGCCCAGCCGGCGCATCGTCGACGCCAGGTCGCGCTCGATCCCCAACCCTACCGCGAGCGCGGCGACGGCCAGCAAGGTCACTGACTGTCCCACAAGCTGGAGCACCGACACCGGTGTGACTTGCAATTCGCTCGCGAGCCAGGTGAGCGCAGCCAGGTTGCCAGCGATCAGCGCCAGTAAGACAGTCAGCCCGACCTGATCAGGCATCGACTCAGCGTCGAAGGGCAGGACCCGGGCGAGCA
>BEIC01000044.1 GCA_002898875.1 bacterium HR26 | reverse complement strand
CCAGGCCGGATCGGGAACCAGCGGTCGGCATTAGCGGCCGTGCCCGAGAGGCGGGGGCCGACATGGTAGTACGTGCCGCGCACATCCGGCCGGCCCTGGCGGAAGGCGCCGTACGCCCGCGCGAACTGAACCGGCGAGATCCAGTTGTGCAGGAAGTCAGCGCTGAAGCTGACCAGGAAGCGCGCGTTGGCGAGATCCAGCGAGGGCAGGCTCTCGACCCCGAAAACCCGGCGCATCGCCTCGCGCAGAACCACCCGCTCGTCGGGTTCCAGGCTGGCGTGCTGAATGCCGGTGACCCGGACGAACTGCTCGACGATGGCGCCGAGCGCGCCGTTGAGCGGCTCGGTGATCAGGAGCGTCGATCCCGGCGCCTGCCGGATCAGACCGGCGACCTCCCCCAGTGCCTCATCCCAGTCGACTGCCCGGTACTGGCCCGAGCCGCGCTGCCCGGCGAGTCGCAGCGGCGCGCCGATCCGATCCGGGTGGTACACCTCCTGGACGAGCGCCTGTGCCTTCGCGCAGCTCCGACCGAGATTGATCGGGAAATCAGGATTCCCTTCGACCTTCTTGGCTCGCCCCTCGAAGACCCGGACGATGATCCCGTAGCCACCGACCGAGAGCGGGGCAGCAGTGGCATACCAGTTGTCCCGCCCGTAGCGCAGGTCGTTCGGGTTCCAGGTCGGGCTCTCGATCTTGAACTCGTGCTCAGGATTCCCATCGCCGATCGACCCGCAGCCGGTGAAGAGCACCGCCCCGGTCGCGGAGGTCGCTGCCAGCTTGAGGAACTCTCGTCGCCGCATCCCCATCTCCACTCGTGCCGTGCCGGCCGGTCAGTAGTGACACACCGAGCAGTCGGTTCGCGCGCCGTTCTGCTGGTGACAGGTCAAGCAGTCACCCATGCGCAGATCGCGGACCTGCTTCACGCCCGGCTTCCCCATCGAGCCGACGTCGCCGTGGCAATCGGCGCACTGGAAGCCGAAGTTGAGGTGAACTGAGTGGACGAAGTGGGCGTGATCGGGAAGCTGGTGCACCTTGTTCCACTGAATCGTCTGGCCACTCTCGAATGCCTGCACCAGCTTCTCCAGTTCCGGCCGCCCCTGCCAGGGGATGACCTTATGGCAGTTCATACAGAACTCAAGGGCCGGGATGGTGGCCTGAGCCGAGGTCGTGGCCCCGCGATGGCAGAAGGTGCAGTCCAGCCCCATCGCCTGCACGTGGACCTGGTGCGGGAATTGAATAGGCTGGGCCTTGACCGGCTGGGCGGTGGGCGCGAGGAAGTAGGTGCGCGCCAGCACGGCGGCAACCGGGATCGCCAGCACCACCAGCATCACGGCAGCGAACAGTACCAGCCGGAAGTACCGCTGCATTCCTCTCGGCTCCGTTCTCTTACCGCTTCACGACCGCTCAGTAGCCGGCACCAGGATGACACCGTCCCCCGTACCGACTCAGATCCACTTCTCGGGCCAGATCTCGTAGAGTACCTGGATGCTGTTTACGAGGTTGACGAAACTGATGATCGCCGCCAGGAGGAAGATCACGGCGAGCGCGAGGAGGACCGAGCGCGCCGCCATGGCGCGGCTCGGGAGATCACGAGTCGATACCAGTGAGGGGATGATGGCATAGCCGACGAGGAAGCTGGCGGCGAAGCCGACAACGCAACCGAGAAAGGCCCAAAACCAGACCAGAGCTGTGCTGACTTGCTGCCACTGCTCAGTGGTCAGATTCGCGGGCGTCATCACTCCCCCTCTACGATCGCGTCGCTGTCAGCGCACCCCGGCCGGCGGCCACGCGGCCAACAGGCGGCAGAGCAGTCGATTCGCCGGTAACATGCGCCGCCAGAGGTGGGTTGTCAAGACGCCGTTGTGAGCGTCTTCACAACCTCCAGTAGCATGCTGCTGATCGGCTCCGTTGTCAAGCCCCCCGTCAGGTGATCGCCGCACTGCTAGCGAGGGAAGGCAACCGGCTGTGACCATGATCGTTCCCTTAGCCACTCTTCCAAAACCCGGCGTACGGTCGTCATCACCAGGAGCACCCGACGTTCTCGAGACTCTCAGCCGTCCTGCTGAGCTACGAGCAGATCGTGTCTCAGCGCCGGCAGCACGCGGCCGGTAGTCAGGCCGTGGAATGAGCTTGCACGGCTCGCAGCACCGCCTCCGGCGCGTAGACCTCGGCTGGATGCAGCGCATGCGTCATTGCGGCCACCCGCCGCCGGGCCAGCTCCGCATCTTCCCAGGTGAGCTGGTTGAACCGCTCCCAGATCTCATCGCCTACCTGGGCCTGCAAGCGAAAGGTGGTGAAGTCGTACATCGGCCGGAGATCCGCATCCCGTTCCCGCTGGTACCGCGCCAGCGCCTCAGCCTCACTCTCCTCACCCCGCCACCAGCGGTCGAGTGCGGCCGCCAGCAGCCGGGCGCTGCGCACCGCATCGCCCATGCCCTGGGCGGTGTGCGGGTCCTTGTGACAGCCAGCGTCGCCGACCAATGCCCAGCCTGGCCCCCAGGCGGTGCGGAAGAAGTTAGGGAGCTGCCCGGTACCCAGGATCCGGCTCGCCAGCCGCCCCTGGCCTACCCGCTCCCAAGCATCCGGCAGCGAGCGCAGACCAGCAAAGAAGTTCGCGCGCACGCTCCGGCGGAAGCGCGCAAAAGCAGCATGCTCGACGCCGAAGCCGACCAGCGTCAGCCCGCCGTCGGCCGGGAAGATGAAGGCCGCCGAGTACTCGGCGCCCACTTCCGGGAACGGCCCCCGAAATGCGGCAGCGCTCGGTGGATCGTCGAGCGGCACGTCATGCATGTAGGCATAGTACCACGCGAAGAGCGGCGGGACCGGGTCGTATTCGGCCGCCCCGGCGGCGCGGGCCACGAACGAGGTGCGACCGTCGGCCCCGATCACGATCCGGGCGCGAGCCTCGCCCTCGGCCCGGCCTCGCCGGGCCCGGTAGCGGACTCCGGCGACGCGGCCGTCGTCCCAGATCAGTCCGGTGACCCCGGTGCCGGTCTTGACAGTGATCTCGGGCTGGGCCACCGCGTGGTCCAGCAAGATCGTGTCGAGCACCTCACGGCGGATGCAGAGCGCGAAGTCGAGCCCGTCGTGCTCGGGGAACGGCGCTGCCACGTACGGGAAGCGCAGCCAGCGCAGGCGAGGCGCGTCGACGGCCAGCACCGGCTCGAGGGCGCCCAGCTCGCGGAGGGCGTCGAGCGTATCAGTGAAGAAGAGGTGAGTCGAGAGCGTGGGACTGGGGAAGCGGTCGCGGTCGAGCAGCAGCACGGTATAGCCGCGCCGGGCGAGGTAGAGGGCCGTCGTGCTCCCGGCGATCCGTGCCCCGACGACGATTGCGTCGTAGTCCGCTGGCGCCATCGCGCTCCTCCCGCAGCGCGCGAGCTAGGCGTCGCCTGAACGCCTGGCTCAAGGATAGCGCACGCGCGAGCGGGGCTCAGCGCAGGTCGATCGTGATCGTCTTGAGGTCAGTCATCTCCATCATGGTGTACTTGCCGCCCAAGCGCCCGATGCCGCTCCGCTTGCCGCTGGCGCCGCCGAAGGGGATGTGCAACTCCCAGTAGTTGGTCGAATCGTTGATGTTGACGATGCCGGTCCGGAGCCGCTCGGCAAACCAGTAGGCCCGCTTCAGGCTGGTGGTGAAGACGGCCGACACCAACCCGAGCGTGCCCATGTTCGCGATCCGGAGGGCCTCCTCGTCGTCCTCGGCCACGATGACCGGGGCGATCGGGCCGAACGTCTCCTCCAGACTGACCTGCGCGTCGGCGGGCACGCGATCGAGCACGGTCGGCCGGTAGAAGAGCGGGCTCCCGAGCTCGGGAGCCTGCCCGCCCCTGATCACCAGCCGAGCGCCGCGGGCGAGCGCATCGGCGATGTGCCGATCCATCTTCTCGGCGGTCGGAGCGTTGTTGAGCGGCCCCATCGTCGTCTCCGGAGCGAGCGGGTTGCCCAGGCGTATCCGCTCGGCCTCGTCTATCAGGCCCTCGACCACCGGGTCGTGGATCCGGGGGCTCACGATGATCCGCTCGGCGGCGCTGCAGACCTGCCCGGCGTTGAGGAAGCACCCGAAGGCGGTTGACTTAATCGCGAGCTCCAAATCCGCGTCGTCGAGGATGACGGTTGGGCCATTGCCGCCCAGCTCGAGGAGGAGCGGCTTGCCGGCCGCCCGCGCCGCGACCTGGATCCCCGTCTCGCTGCTGCCGGTAAACCCCACAGCGTCGGTTCCCGGATTGGCGACGATCTCATCGCCAACCACCGAACCTGGCCCGGTGACGAGGTTGATCGCACCAGGCGGCACGTCGGCCTCGAGGATGCACTCCATCAGCTTGACCGCGATCAGCGAGGTGGAGCTGGCAGGGTTCCAGACCACGGCGTTGCCAGTGGCCAAGGCCGCACCCAGGTACTCGATCGGGATGTTGAGTGGGAAGTTCCAGGGGGTGATGACGGCATAGACGCCGCGAGGCTGGCGAATCGTGAAGACGCGCTTGGTCGGCGCCTCGACCGGGATGACCGAGGTCTCCAACCACTTGATGTGCTCGGAGGCCTCCTCCCAGCCCAGGATGGCGAACTCGACCTCAGCCCTGGCCTCGGTGTGAAGCGGCTTACCCTGGTCGAGCGAGAGCGTCAAGGCCAGCTCATCTTTGTGGCGTTCCATCGCTTCAGCGACGCGACGGCACAGGCGGGAGCGGTCCCAGGTGGAGAGGCTGGCCAGCCGTTCCTTGGCCACCTGCGCTGCCGCGATGGCGCGACGGGCATCTTCACGCGTCCCTTTGGCGAGCCGAGCCAGCACCTCACCGGTCGCCGGGTTCACCGCGTCGAACGTCTCGCCGCTCTCGCTCGGAACCCACTGCCCGCCGATGCAGTGGCCATAGGTCTGAAGAGCAGTCTGCTGCACCATCATGTCCCTCCCTCGCTATGAGCAGGTTTGTCAGCTCAGACCGGCTGGCGGAGAAACGCCTCGAGGAAGGCCTGTGCCCGCTCGATCACGCGCTCAACGATCGCCTGCCCGAACTCCTCGCTGGCCTGCCGCGCATCGCCGAGCGCCCCGTTGGCCGTGATCTCCTCGAACGCCTGCGGCACGCTCAGGTGATGGGCCTGCCAGGGGTCGACGAACGGCATGCCGTGCGGGCGAAGCTCGCCGCTGGCCAGCGCCTCCCGCCGCACTAATCCAGGCTCCAGTGCCAGGGCGATCGAGGTCTCGACCTCGCAGGCATGTCCCCAGCGCGGGCTGCATACCCCTTGCTCGATCACGTCGCTGGCCAGGGTGAAGTAGAAGAGATAGGCTGCCTGGACCCCCAGCTCGAAGCGCAGCTTGGTCATCAACACCTCGAGCGCGCCCTGGTTGCCGGCATGGCCGTCGATGATGAAGAAGCGCCGGATGCCGTGATGCTTCAGGCTGCGGACCAGATCCAGCACGATCGCAATGAACGTCTCCGGCGCCAGGGTGAGCGTGCCGGCGAAGCCGAGGTGGTGGTGACTGATGCCGAAGGGCACCGGCGGCACGACGATAGCTCGCGGGTAGAGTCTCCGCGCCAGCAGGACTGCCAGTCGATGCGCGATCGCTGTATCGGTCTCCAGAGTCAGGTGCGGCCCATGCTGCTCGGTCGCGCCGACGGGGATAAGCACTACCTCAGCCCTCGCCAGGGCAGCCGCGGCTTCCGGCGAGGTCATGTGAGCCAGCTCAACCGCACCCGTGCGCCCCATCCCTTTCTCCCGATTCACACCTCAGGAATCCACCGGCCTCCGCGGTCGATCACGGTACCGCATGGGACACATGTGCCGTTGCCCGCATGCGCTCACTGCACTGCCCCACTCATGAGCCCGCGCACCATGAAGCGCCAGACCGGGATGACCAGAAGCAGCGTCGGCACGCTGCCGACCACGATACTGGCCATCATTAGCCCCCAGGCGACGTCCGGGTTCGTCGAGAGCGTGCCCAGCGTGACCGGCAGAGTGCGGGTCCTGGCACTAGTGCTGATCAACAGGCCGAAGAGAAACTCGCTGTAGGCCAGCATGAAGGTGAAAAGCCCGGTGCCCACCAGGCTGGGCAACGACAGCGGCAGGGTGATGTGCCGGAGCACCTGCAGCGGGGACGCACCCTCGACCTGCGCGGCCTCGTCGACCTCGGCAGGGATGGTCCGGAAGTAGAGCGTCAGGACCAGGATGCTGAAGGGTAACGTCAACACGGTGTAGATTGCGATCAAGGCCCAGTGGGTGTTGAGCAGCCCCAGCCGCAGGACGATCGCGTAGTACGGGATAGCCAGCGCCACCGTGGGGATCAGGCGGCTGATCAGGATGAAGTTGAAGGTCGCCACGCGGCCGGGGAAGCGGAGCCGCGCGTAGGCGTAGGCTGCCAGGCTCCCCAGCGTGAGGCTCAAGAACATCACCGCCGTCGCGATCAGCACGCTATTGAGCATCGCGCGGGGAACGAGCCGGACTTCCTGCGAGATCATGCTGCGGAGCGCGCCGCGCTCCAGGTAGGTCTGTGGGATCTCCCCGGTGAAGATGTAGCGGTAGTTCCCGAGGAACGGCGGGTTCGCAAACCAGCGCGGCGGGAAGGAGAGCAGATTGCCCTCCGGGATCACGCTGCCGATGCCGACCAGCACGAAGGGGCCGAACCAGAACAGCGCCAGCAGCACTGCACCGGCAGCGATCAACGCGCGTTGAGCAGGCGAGCGTCGTCTCATGCGTGCTCTCCCAGCAGCGCCTCCTTCGGCAGGGCACGGATGATCGCGGCGATGAACGCCAGCGCGAGCAGGGCGATCACCACCGCCAGAGCGGCGCCGTTACCGAAGTTCAGCATCTTGAAGGTCTCAGCCCAGATGTAGTAGGTCAGCAGGCTCGTCGCCGTGCCAGGGCCACCACCGGTCATGGCGTAGGTGATGTCGAAGATGTTCAGCGCCATCAGGATCTCGTACAGCGTCACGATGACCAGCATCGGCCGGATACCCGGGAGCGTGACGGCCCAGAAGCGAGCCACGGCGCTCGCCCCGTCGATCGCCGCCGCCTCGTAGAGCTCGTCGGGGATCGCCTGCAGCGCCGCCAGGAGCAGGATGGCGACGAGCGGGAGCTGCGACCAGGTGAAGGCGACGATCACGGCGAAGCGTGCTAGCCAGGGCGTGGTCAGCCAGGAGATATAGCTATCGATCAAGCCCAGCGAGTAGAGGCCAGCGTTGAGCGCACCCCAGCTATCGAGGAACACCCACTTCCAGATGATGCCGACCACGCTGGCCGGGATGGCCCAGGGGAGGAGCATCCCGGCACGCAGGAGCGTGTTGCCGGGAAAACGCTCGTTGAGAAGGAGAGCGACCAGCACCCCCAGCACCACCAGCACCGGCACGGCGATGACGCCGAAGATCAGCGTGGTGCGGGCCGCGTCGAGGAAGTACGGGCTGGTGATCACGTTGCGGAAGTTATCGAGGCCGACGAACCGGCGTCCCAGGATCGGCGAGGAGAGGTGCACGCTCTCATTGAGCGCATACCAGAACGGGTAGACGGTGAAGGCGGCGATGACCAGGAGCGCTGGCAGCGTCATCAGCAGCCCCGAACGCGCGAGCCGCCAGCGGTATGACCATCGCTGCTCGACCGGAAGCGCCTGTGCCTGGCCTCGAGGCGCCGTCGTGTCGCCCATATGTCCTCCTAGGCTCAGGTTCGACCGGGGAGCGACCGGCCGGGCACCCGGCGCTCCCCATCGACCCGAGCCGTTCCCCACTCACCGGACTTCAGGGTCCAGGCACTTCCCAGTGCCCGTCATCCGCCGTACTGCCGCTTGAGCTCGTCCCACTTCCGGGTCACCGACTCCAGTGCGTCCTCCACGCTCGTCTCGCCGGCGATGGCCCGGACGTACTCGCGGCGGAAGAACTCGCTCCAGATGCCGTACCAGACGAACTGGCGGAGCGCCTTCGCTTTCTCGAGCTGTTCCTTCCAGAGGTCGACATCGATCCACTGGGAGAAGGTCTGCTGCACGTCCGGATCGTCCATCAGTGGCTTCTGGCCGAAGCCGAGCCCCTTCTCGACTGCCCAGCGCTTGGCCACGTGGTACTCGCCGTCGACCTCGCCGCCGAAGTACTGGATGAACTTGCCGCAGGCGTCGATCACGTCCGGTCCACGGTCCACCGCCATCTGGGTCATGTTGTAGAACTTTGCGAACCCGTAACACTCGTGGGTCTCGCCCGGCATCAATCCGAGCTTGAACTGCCCGGCCAGCGGCGAGCGCGCCTTATTATTGAGTTCGGCCAGATTGTAGTTAAACAAGACGGTGAACGCATGCTTGCCGGTGTTCATCGCCTTGATCACGTCGGTCTCGTGCGGGGCGTAGGTCAGGATCTTGTCCTTGTTGCGCGCCTCCACGATCCAGCGGAACTGCTGCGCCGCCGGGCTGTTCGCGTCGCGGAGCAGCAGATTGCCCTCCTCGTCGAAGAGGTCGCCGCCGCGTCCGAAGACCATGCTGGCGAACGCTGAGGTCGTGTTCGGCAAATCCTGAGCGATCTCGGCGATGAACGGGAACTCCATCCCCCGCTGCTGGAGGAACTTGGCTTGCTCGGTGACCTCTTCCCAGGTCTCGGGCGGCTTAGTGATGCCCGCGTCCTGAAGGACTTTTTCGTTGTACAGGAAGGTGATCGTATCGGCGTAGTAGGGCAAGCCATACACCTTGCCTTGGTAGATCATGCTCTGCCAGGCAAAGGGGAAGGTCTTGTCCTCGTAGCCTTTGACCCAGTCGAAGTAGTCTTCCAGCGGGACGACCCAGCCGGCTGCAGCGAACTCCGGCAGCCAGTCCTCGCCGTTGTAGCAGACATCGGTCGGCGTCTTCGACTGGAACCGGTTGACCATCGTCTCATGGTAGGCGTTCCAGGAGAAGTCGCTGAGGTTCACGGTAATGCCAGGGTACTTCTCCTGGAAACGCTTGATGTTGTCCTGGATCGTCTCGACACTGTAGCTCCAGACCACGAAGTCGATGGTCACCGCTTTCGCGCCGGCGGCCGGCGTCCGACCCGCCCCAGGCGACGGCCCCACCTGGGGCGTGGTGGGCCCAGCCGGCGCGGCTGCCTCCTCACGGGCACAGGCAGCTAGCAGCGGCATGAGGCCGGTTCCGGCTGCGACCAGCGCTCCGCGGCGCAGCAGGTCCCGCCGGCTCAAACGGGCGGACAGGATCGATGATCGATGGCGAGTGCTCATGATCGGCTCCTCCTCTTCAGCCCTGGCCCTCCATCAGGCCGAACCCCCTCTCACCTCAACCACGAGCGAGCTTCGGCGATCTCCTCCTTCCACTTCGCACGTCCTCACGCGATAGGGGCCGTCGACTCGCGCACCAGCAGGCGCGGCTCGAGCATCCGCGTCTCCCCTGGCGTCTCCGGCGCGGCGATCCGCTCCAGTAGCAGCTCGACCGCGATCTTCCCTGCTTCGACGATCGGCAGATCCACCGTGGTGAGCGCCGGCGTGGCGTAGTGGACGAAATCGGGGTTGCCGAACGCTACGAGCGAGAGATCGTCTGGAACGCGCAGCCCGGCGTCGCGGATCGCCCGCAGGGCACCGAGCGCCATGGCGTCGCCGCCGATGAAGACCGCGCTCGGCCGGTGGTCGAGCAGCACCTGCATAGCCTGGTAGCCACTCTCGAAGCTGTAGTCGCCTTCGATCACCAGCACCGGGTCGACGGCCAGGCCCGCCTCGGCCAGCGCGGCGAGGTAGCCGGCGCGGCGATCCAGGCCGGTGAAGCGGTTAGCCGGGCCAGCAATGTGCGCGATGCGCCGGTGACCGAGTTCGACGAGATGCCGGGTCGCCAGATAGGCCCCGCGGAAGTTGTCGAGCATGACTTTGGGGATCGGAGCGCCTTCCGGCATCGCGCGGTTGATCACGACGATCGGCACGCCCTCCTCGTGGGCATGCAGCAGGTGGTCGTTGGCGATGTCGATGAACGAGACGGAGAAGAGGATCAACCCATCGACCTGCTTGCGCCGCATCAGCTCAACGGCCCGGCGTTCCGAGTCAGTGTCCGGGGCGTTGGCGAGGAGCAGGCTGTACTGCGCCTGGCGGCAAGCCGCCTCGGCGCCCAGGATCACCGGTGGGTACAGCGCGTTGGTCAGCTCGCTGATGATCAGCCCGATCGTCGCTGTGCGCCGGGTAGCCAGGCTGCGCGCGACGTGGTTGGGGTGATAGCCCAGCCGCTCGATAGCCTCGCGGACGCGCTCGCGGGTGGCGGCGCTCATCTGCGAGTGGCGGCCGTTGAGGTAGTTGGAGACCGTCGTGACTGAGACACCCGCCTCGCGGGCAACTCGCCGGATCGTTGTTCGGTTTGCTCGCTCGCGCACGTTCTCTGTACCGTTTCACTAAACCGGTACAGATATGATACCACTCCTCAACCAGCCCCGTCAAGCCCCTCTGGCGCTGAGGGGCAACCCGCGCCTCACAGCGAGCGCACCCGCACGAAAGCAATTGCGCACCTGGCGGTTCGTGGCCGATACTGCCAGTGTGAGAGCTCAGCACTGAACGCCTCGCTCAGGGAAGCGGTGCTGCCCAACCCGGAGACGCCAGCGGAAGGAGTGCGCCGATGCATATCTACCAGCGGCTCGGTCTGCGCCGCGTGATCAACGCCGACGCCCGCCTGACCCGGCTGGGTGGCTCGATCATGCCACCTGAGGTGCTGGCCGCTATGGCCGAGGCGGCACAGTGGTACGTGGATATATTCGAGCTCCAACGCGCCGTCGGCCGGCGTATCGCCGAGCTGACCCACAACGAGGCGGCCTACGTCTGCACCGGCGCGTCGGCCGGCCTCTTCCTCGCGACCCTGGCCTGCCTGACCGGTCCGGACCTCAAGGCCATCAGCCGGCTGGTCGACGAGATGCCCGACCCGGTCTTGTCGAAGGACGAGGTGGTCATCCACACTGCCCACCGAATCCCCTACGATCCGGCCATCCGGCTGGCCGGCGCCCGCCTGGTCGAGATCGGCAACGTGCTCCAGACCTTCCCCTGGGAGCTGGAGGCCGCTATCACCGAGCGCACGGCGGCGGTGGTCTATATGGCGGGCGAGCACCTGAGTCGCGGGGCGCTCCCCCTGCCCCAGGTGATCGAGATCGCCCACGCGCACGGCGTGCCGGTCATCGTCGACGCCGCAGCCCAGCTCCCGCCACCGGAGAATCTCTGGCACTTCACCCGCGACCTGGGAGCGGACCTGGCCATCTTCAGTGGCGGCAAGGACCTGCGCGGCCCTCAAGCGAGCGGACTGATCCTCGGCCGGGCCGATCTCATCGAAGCCGTGTTCCACCACGGCGCACCGCACCAGCGGCTCGGCCGGCCGATGAAGGTGGGGCGCGAGGAGATGATCGGCCTCCTCACCGCGCTCGAGCTCTACCTGCAGCAGGATCACGCGGCGCGGATCGCCCGCTGCGAGGCGATCGTCCAGGGCTGGGCCGAGCAGTTCAACCGGCTGCCGGGAGCGAGCGCGCGCCGCGACTTCCCAAACGAGGCCGGCCAGCCGGTGCCCCGGCTGCTGCTCGAGCTTAACCCCGAGCGGGCCGGGCTGTCCGGCGCCGAGCTACGGCAGCGGCTCTGGGAGGGCGATCCACGCATCGCGGTGGCTCCGGCCGGCGAGCGTGGCGTCTACATCACGCCGGACACGATCGAGCCCGGCGAGGAGGAGCTGATTGCCGAGCGGGTCACGGCGATCATCCAAGCGGCAGCCGGGAGGGCAGTCGGGGGCTGACTACTCCTCGGCTTTCCCTTCCAGCTCCAGCGTCATCCGGTAGCTGCCGGCCAGGAGACCGCCATCGACGACCAGGAGAGCGCCGGTGATCCAGGCTGCCTCGTCCGAGGCGAGAAACAGCGCCGCGTTGGCGATGTCCTCCGGCTCGCCCACCCGCCCCAGCGGGTACCACTTGGCCAGCTTTTCGAAGATATGAGGGTCTTTCTCCAGGCGCGGGCCCCAGATCGGCGTGCGGACGGTGCCGGGGCAGATGGCGTTGACCCGGATGCCGAAGCGGCCGTACTTAACCGCCATGTTCTTGGTCAGCACGTTCATCCCGGCCTTGGCGGCGCTGTACGCCTCCTCGCCTAGACCGACGATGCCGTTGACCGAGGAGATGTTCACGATCGCTCCGCTGCGACGCTCGATCATCTGCGGCAGGACCGCCCGCGAGCAGAGATAGACGCTCTTCAAGACGACGGCCAGGTTCCAATCCCAGGTGGCCTCGTCGAAGGTCAGGATATCGTCGCCCTGTGAGGCGCCGGCGTTGTTGACCAGGATGTCGATCCGGCCGAAGGCGGCCATCCCCTGCTCGACCATCGCCTGGACCGCTGCGCTCTGCGTCACATCCGCCTGGATCGCCAGCGCCTCCCCGCCGGCCTCGGCGATGCGCTGAACCGTCTCCTCAGCCCGATCGCGGTGGAGGTCATTGACGATCACCCGCGCACCCTCGCGGGCGAAGCGCTCGGCGATAGCCCGCCCGATGCCCGAGCCACTGCCCGTCACCAGCGCGACCTTGCCGGCAAGCCGCATCGTTGTCCCCCTTTCCCAGGAGCCGGAAGCAGCCGAAGGGCACATCCCGACATCTCCGCGGCATCGGCCGCAGGACGCGCGGGCCTGCGCCCCGGCGCACGCTCTGTGACGAGTCAGGAGCCGGCTAGAAGATCGCCAGCTCGGTCTGCGGGTCGAAGGTGTGCAGGTGGTCCTTGCGAACCCGGACCGTCACCACATCGCCCGGCTCGAGATGGATGCGCGGCTCGCCCTGGGCGATCAGCGTGCCGGCCGGACCGCGCAGGTGAACCAGCGTCTCAGCGCCGAGCGGCTCGATCAGCTCGACCGGCAGCCGCACCGTGTCGCCGCCCTCGGACTCCGGATTCCCGGCCAAGACCTCGAGGTCTTCAGGCCGAATACCGACCAGCACCTCCCGGTCGACGTAGTCAGCCAGCCGGCTGCGATGGCTCGGCGGGGCCTCCAGCTTGACGTCGCCCGCAACCAGCCGCACCGTGCCGTCGCCGCTGGCGACCTTCGCCGGGAAGATGTTCATCGCCGGGCTGCCGATGAAGGTGGCGACGAACAGGTTCGCCGGGCGGTCATAGAGATTCTCCGGCGTGTCGAGCTGCTGGAGGACACCCTGGTTCATGACGGCGATGCGATGCCCCATGGTCATCGCCTCGACCTGGTCGTGGGTGACGTAGATGGTGGTCACCCCGAGCCGGCGCTGCAGCTTGATCAGCTCACCGCGGGTCTGCACGCGGAGCTTGGCGTCGAGGTTGGAGAGCGGCTCGTCCATCAGGAAGACCTGCGGCTCGCGGACGATCGCACGGCCCAGCGCCACGCGCTGCCGCTGACCGCCGGAGAGCTGGCGCGGCTTGCGGTTCAAGAGGTCCTGGATGCCCAGGATCTCAGCCGCCTCCTTGACCCGCCGGTCGATCTCCTGCTTGGGCACCTTGCGCAGCTTGAGGCCGAAGGCCATGTTGTCGTAGACGGTCATATGGGGATAGAGGGCATAGTTCTGGAAGACCATGGCGATGTCGCGGTCCTTCGGCGGGACATGGGTCACGACCCGGTCGCCGATGACGATATCGCCGCTGGTCACTTCCTCCAGCCCGGCGAGACACCGAAGCGCTGTCGTCTTCCCACATCCAGACGGCCCGACCAGGACGAGGAACTCGCCGTCCTTCACCTCGAGCGTCAGGTCATTGACCGCCACCACACTGTCGAAGCGCTTGGTGACGTGGTCGTAGATTACCTCCGCCATACCTACCCTCCGCTGCGCTACCTCGCTGCAGATCTCCTCTGGAATCGCTACCGTTAAGTATCGCAGGCTCAGGCGCTGTTGTCAGGGCCGTCTCTATCCTAACCCTTCACTGCGCCGGCTGTCATCCCGGAGACGTAGTGGTCCACGAAGAACATGTAGACCACGGCCACCGGCACCGAGCCAAGCACGGCCGCCGCCATCAGCGGTCCCCACTGGAAGACGTCCGCGCGAATCAGGTCGTTGACAGTGCCCACCGGGATCGTCTTCATGTGCCCCGAGCCCATGAAGACGAGCGCATAGAGGAACTCGTTCCAAGAGAGCGTGAACGAGAAGATCGCCGCCGAGAGCACGCCGGGCAGCGCTAGCGGCAGGATGATCCGCCACATGGCCTGGATCCGGCTGGCGCCGTCGATCATGGCGCACTCCTCCAGCTCACGCGGGATGGTGCGGAAGTAGCCCATCAGGAGCCAGCTCGCGAACGGGATGAGAAAGGTCGGATAGGTCAGGATCAA
>BEIC01000043.1 GCA_002898875.1 bacterium HR26 | reverse complement strand
CCTCCTCTTCCTGGTGGGGATCATCGCCGCCCTGGCGTTCGAGCTCTGGATCCTGCACTGGGCAGCGGCCCGCGAGCGTCTCTTCCCGGCCATCCCGCTTCCGGTCGTGATCGGCTCGCTCAGCTCAGGAGTCACGCTGGATGCGTGCCGCCGCCTGCAGGCGATGCGGGTGTACCAGCGCCACCGGCGGGCCGCCCAGTACGCCGCCTGGCGCTGGAGCCGGAGTACCGCGCCGCCCGACGAGGTGACCGATCGTATGGCCGGCACGCTCTTCGCCCTGGGACTAGCTGCCGGGCTGGTACCGGCCTGGGCGGCGAACGGTGCCGAGTCAGGATCGGTGGAGGGACAGGAGCTTCAACGGGAAGGAGCTCAGCAGTGAACTACCAGGGGATCGGACCGCGATTCGTGGCGACGGTGATCGATACGATCTTGATCATGATTCCCACCTGCGTGCTCGGCTTCGTGATCGGCGGCGCGACCGGCCAGACCACGGAGACCGGCTTCTCGCTGCAGGGTGCCTCGGCGTTTCTCTACTTCCTCCTGAGCTTCCTGATCTGGCTCGGGTACTACACGCTGTTCGAAGGGCTCATCGGCGCGACGCCGGGCAAGCTGGCCCTCAAGCTGCGCGTGGTGCGGATTGATGGCCGGCCGATCGGCTTGCAGGAGGCGCTGCTCCGCAACGTGCTCCGCATCGTCGATGGCATCTTCTTCTACCTGGTCGCCGCCGCGCTGGTCGCGACCTCCCCGACGAAGCAGCGGCTGGGCGACCGCGTGGCCGGCACCGTCGTGATCGGCAGGACGGCTCCGGTGCCGGCTCAGAGCGGAGGAGCCGAGTAATGACGCGGGGGCTGCTGCCAGGGATGCTGCTGGCGCTACTCGCGCTCACCGGGAGCGCTTGCGCAGGCCGCTCGCTCTCGGGGACTCCGGTGGTGGCCCCGCAGCCAGGAGCGACCCCAGCTCCGGCGGCGAGCCCGACCGCCACACCGGACGCGCAGGTGGTCGCGCGCGTCCGTGCGGCGGTAGAGGGCTTCGATCCCATAGAGGAAGCGACCTTTCACGAGCTGAACATGCTCGCGCTCGAGCGGGCCGATATGGCCGCCACGCTCGCGCCCTACCTCGAGGAGCCCGATTCCGGGCGGCGCTTCGCGGCGATCTACCTGCTGGCTCTGGTGGCGGACACGCCGGAGGAGATCGAGGCCCTGAAGGTGGCGCTCGACGATCCGGTGTTCAGTTACCGGGTCGTCGCCGCCGGCTCGCTGGCCGGGTTGGGCGTAGTGGAGGCGCTGCCGGTACTGGTGGAGGCGGTGGGGAGCGACGCGCTGCTGCCTTACTCGGAGTTCAACGAGCCGGTGGACGCGCTGGCTCGCGAGGCGCTGGAGGCGTACACCGGACAGACCTTCGCCACGGCGGAGGAGTGGCGTGCCTGGTGGGAGCGGGTGAAAGACACCGTTCACTGGGACGGAACGCGGTATGTGGCGGACTAACGTGCGCTGGCGCGCTGGTCTGATCGTGCTCCTGCTCGCCGCGACGCTGGCTGCGCTTACCCCCGCAGGTCCTGCTGGAGCGCGCAATACCTATACGATTAATGGCGATACGATCACGGTCACGGTGCGAGTCCACCTGAAGACGACGCGTGGCGATCCGTCCCGGTGGGTCAAAGCAGCCGAATCAGTCTTCGCCTCGTTTTGGGGCGGTGATCGAGTATTCAGGTATTCGTGCTACAAGGTGGTCTTCAGACTGGACATCACGGCACAAGCGGGGGACAGTGGGCGCCATACTGTCAACGTCGTGCACGTGCCACCGGGCACGTACTACCGCTCGACCGTCAACTGGGGCCGGCCGCTGTCAGACTACGATCCTACTCAGCACGACGCTGAGGGGAACTGGTGGAGCGGGGCTTCCGAGCGCACTATCGCTCACGAGTTCGGGCACGTGCTCGGGCTCGGAGACGAGTACACGTACGAGGACTCGAACGGGAACGGTAGGCGGGACGACAACGAACGGACTTTCCCCGATCCCGCCAAGGCGCCTGAGTACGAGTGGCGCGATACGGACCGGGACGGCAAGATGGAGCGCGGTGAAGTCTCCCTCCGGCCGGGCGAGCATAGGTCACTGATGGCTGAGAGCCGAACGGGGGAGATTCTGCAACGGCACATCGATGCGATCGTCGAGAAGCATGTGCCGAAGGAGAAGCTGAGCTGCTGGACCGGCACGATCGAGTGGGGGAGCTGGGGGCAGCTCCAGGGCCCGGGAGCAGGATATCGGGGGGAGTCGCGCGGGGAGCTCAGCGTGACGCTCGCCGAGGACGCGAAGGGCTATCTAACCGGGACGGCGGAAGGCGCCTGGACCATCGAGGGGCAAGGGTACTCCCCGGGTTGCACGGGGAGTGATCGGTCGGATTTCGGACCACTGCGGTTCGATCTCAAGATGCGCCGGTCGGGCGACAGGATCGAGCTGGTGTCCGTGACGCCCGATCAGGGCAACGAGGTGGAGACCCAAATCGATCTCTGCGGAATCCCGATCGTATTCGCGGGTTCTCATCCAGGATGGGGAGCACAGATCTACGGTCCGCTGACCCGCCAGGGCGAGGTGTACTTCTACGAGTTCCGCCAGCCATGGCCGAGCTCACCGGGGGTGAGTGGTGAGAACTGGACAATCGTCGTTCTACAGCCAACCGGGGCAGGTGACCAGAGCCAGCTGTCCGACTAGCGGGCGGGGTGTGTGCGTGCCCGGCATCGAGGGAGGGCGCGATGCCTAGGAGACAGGCAGCGTTTGGATCGGATTCCGCCAGCGAGAGCGAGGAGGAGCTTGCCAGGCGCCTTCGCGAGCAAGCTGCGGCGGCCGTGCAGGGGGCGTCTCGATCGGGTACCGAAGGCCAGCGCAGGGGATTCTCCCTGTGGTGGCGCCTGTGGCTATTTGCCCGCGGCCAGTTCTTCTGGCTCCTCTTCGGCGGGATCTGGCTCACCGTGGGCTCGGCCTTCCTGCTGGCCACTATCCTCGAGGTCCGGAACCACCGCCGCTTCGAGCGCGAGGGGATCGTTACGACCGGCATCGTGCTGGTCAAGGGGATCAACCGGGCCGACAGCGACAACGAGGGAACCGACTACTGGGTCCGCTACCGCTTCACCACACCCGATGGCGTGCAGGTGGAGGGCACTGACCAGGTGAGCCTGGAGACATGGGAGTCGCTCGAAGAGCGTGGGCAGGTCGAGGTCGAGTACCTGGCCAGCGAACCAGGGCGAAATCGGATTGCGGGCTCGGACAGCATGTGGCTGTCCCTCCTCTTCGGCGGGTTGAGCGTCGTCATGACGCTGGTGGGTGGCGCCTCTCTCGGCAAAGGGCTGCACGGGACGCTCGCTACCTGGCGGCTCCTACGCGGCGGCGAGGCGGCGGACGCCACCGTGATCGCAGTCAGGGCGAGCAGCCTCAAGATCAACGGGGTGCGCCAGCGGGAGATCTACTACCGCTACCGCGATCAGCTCGGGAAGGAGCACCGGGGACGGAGCTTCCCGCTTCCCCCGGAGGAAGCGGAGAAGTGGAGTATCGGGCAGGTCGGCCGCGTCCGCTACGATCCCCGGAGGCCAGACCGTAGCGTTTGGGTCGGGCGCGAGTGAGGGAGAGGTGACCTCGGTTCACTCCGTCGTCGGGTCGAGCAGGCCGGCGCGCAGGGCGAAGCGTACCAGCTCCGAGCGCCGGCTGAAGCCGAGCTTCTGCATCACCCGGTGCCGGTAGGTCTCGACCGTCTTGGGTGACAGGTAGAGCTGGTCGGCGATCTCCTGGGCCGTGTAGCCGGCGGCGGTCAGCCTGAGCACCTCGCGCTCGCGCTCAGACAGGAGCTGGGCTGGATCCTGTACCTCGCCGGCCTGGGCGCGATCGAGATACCCCTGCAAGAGCATCCGCGCCGCCTCCGGATCGACGAAGACCTCGCCTCGGGCCACCGTGTGGATCGCCTCGATCAGGTCAGTGTGCAGGCTCGACTTCCGCACATAGCCCGAGCCGCCCGCCTGGAGCACCGGCAGGAGATACCGCTCCTCGGCGTGGACAGTCAGGATCAGCACCCTGGTGGGCAGCTCCAGCTCGGCGATCGCGCGCAGCGCCTCCAGACCTCCGCCGGGCATCGAGATGTCGAGGATCGCCACGTCCGGGTTCTCCGCGCGCACGAGCTCGACCGCCTCGTCGGCGCTGCCCGCCTCGCCGACGACCGCGATATCGGGGTGCGCCTCCAGGAGGGCCCGCAGGCCGGCTCGGACAATCGGGTGGTCGTCGGCCAGCACGACGCGAATTGGACGGCATGCGGTGCTCATCGGTGTGCCTCCGTCGTGACTGGTGCCTCGGCTGCCGTATCCCGCCGGTGATCGAAGAAGCCGGCCGCAGCTTGCGGGCTGAGCGGCGCGGTGACGCGCACGACGGTCCCCGCTCCAGGAGCGGAGGCAAGCGTCAGCTCCGCCCCGACGAGTTGGGCCCGCTCGCGCATGCTGAACAGCCCCAGCCCGCCGTGGCGGGATGGCAGTTGCCCGACATCGAAGCCCCGGCCGTCGTCTCGGATCTCCAGCGTGACCTGGCCGTTGTCGAACGAGAGCTGGAGCTGGGCCTGGCCGGCCTGGGCATGTTTGGCGACGTTGGTGAGCGCCTCCTGAGCGATCCGGTAGAGCGCGAGCTCCACGTCGGGATCGAGCCGCCGCCGGGGACCGCGGATCGTGACAGTGACCGGCAGACCGAAGCGCTGGCGCTGCTGAGCCGCCAGCCCCTCGAGCGCCGCCGGGAGCCCCAGGTCATCCAGGCTCGGAGGGCGCAGCTCGTGGGCAATCGCCCGGATCGACTCGAGCGTAGCCGCGGTCTGGCTGATCAGCTCGGCCAGCGTCTGGCTGTCGGTCACCCCGCCGCGATCCTCGAGCATCTTGAGCCGGAGGAGGTGGGCAGTCAGGCTCTGTGCGGTATCGTCGTGCAGCTCGCGCGCGATCCGGCGGCGCTCCTCTTCCTGTGCGGTGAGCACGCGGAGCGAGAGCTCGCGCAGCCGGTTCTGGTAGGCGACGACGGTGTCGAGCATGGCGTTGAAGGTCGCGGTCAGCGCGTCGAGGTCGGGGTCGCTGAAGGCGACGCTCGGCGCCCGCACCTGGAAGTTGCCCTGCCGTACCTGGTCGGCGGTCTCCTCGAGCGCGGCGATCGGCTGGAAGGCGGCACGCAGCACGATCCAGTTGATGACGACGCTCAGCAGCGTGCCGGTAGTGGCGAACAGGGCGACCAGCTCTGGCAGGTGCTCGGTGTTGCCGGTGCTGAGCAGCGTGAGCGTGGTGCCGATGACCGCACCGCCGACGACGATGACCGAATTCGCGATCAGCACTTTATAGAAGATCGGCAGCCCGAGGAGGCGTCGGCCCCAGGTGGGGAGCAGAGTTCGGAGTCGGGAGATCGTCATCGGGCACACTCCGGTCTCGGCTAGCCTCGAAGCCACGGCTCAGCAGCTCCGGGACTGGGTCAATGGCGCTTCTTCTTGTGCTTCTTCGCCTTCTTGCCCGCCTTCGGCTTCGGTCGCTGCGCGGTGGGGTGGCGGGCAGTCGGCCCGGGAGGCATCCCGCCGGGTACCATCCCCTGGCCCATCAGCGCGTCGAGGCCGCCGTCGCCGAGCCCGACCAGCGGGTTACCCCCGCCCAGGAGCCCGCGCAGCCCGCCCCGACGCTGGCCGGCGCCGGCCATCTCGCCGAGCTGGGCCATCACCCGCTGCATCTGCTTGAACTGGCTGAGGAGCTGGTTGACCTCGGCCATGCTGGTGCCGCTGCCGCGGGCGATCCGCCGCCGCCGGCTGAAGTTAATGATGTCCGGGTGGCGGCGCTCTTCGGGCGTCATCGAGAGGATGATCGCCTCGATGCGCTTGTACTCGTCGTCGCTGATCTGCACCTGCTGCTGGCGGAGCGCCTGGCCGACGCCGGGCAGCATCTCCAGGAGCTGGGTCAGCGGCCCCATCTTCTTGATTTGCTGGAGCTGGTTGAGGAAATCCTCCAGGTTGAAGGTGCCGGTCAGCACCTTCTCCTGTAGCCGCTCGCTCTCCTCCTGGCTGATCTGCTGCTGCGCCTTCTCGATCAGCGAGAGCACGTCGCCCATGCCCAGGATGCGCGTGGCCAGCCGCTCGGGGTAGAACGGCTCCAGCGCGTCGACGCGCTCGCCGGTGCCGATGAACTTGATCGGCACGCCGACGACCGAGCGGATCGAGAGCGCAGCACCGCCGCGGGCATCTCCGTCCATCTTGGTCAGGATCAGGCCGGTGAGCTCCAGCCGCCGGTGGAACTCCTCGGCCACGCTCACCGCCTCCTGGCCGGTCATCGCGTCGGCCACTAGCAGGATCTCGGACGGCCGCACCGCCGCCTTGATCTCCTCGAGCTCCTGCATCATCCGCTCGTCGATCTGCAGCCGGCCCGCCGTGTCGACGATGACCGGATCGAGCCGCCGCTCGCGGGCGAACTGGATCGCGCGCTTGACGATCTCGACCGGCTTGGCCTGGGTACCCTCGTCGTAGACCGGCAGGTCGTGCTGGCGGCCGAGCGTGCGGAGCTGCTCGACGGCGGCCGGGCGGTAGATGTCGGCCGCCACCAGGAGCGGCTGCCGGCCTTCCCCGCGCAGGTGATGGCCGAGCTTGGCCACGTGGGTCGTCTTCCCCGATCCCTGCAGGCCGACCAGGAGGATCACCGTCGGTGGCTGGGGGGCCCAGGTCAGCGGCACGCGCTCCGAGCCGAGCACCCGCACCAGCTCTTTGTGAACGATCGAGATCACCTGCTGGGCCGGGGTCAGCGAGCGGAGCACATCCTCGCCGATGGCCTGCTCGCGTACCGCCGCGATGAAGTCCTTGACCACGCGGTAGTTGACATCGGCCTCCAGCAGCGCGCGCCGGACCTCGCGCAGCGCCTCGTCGACGTCCTGCTCGGTGAGGCGGCCCTTGCGCCCGATGCGCTGGAAAACGTCGGTCAACCGGTCGGTCAGCGCCTCGAACATGCTCAGGCCTCCTCGTCATCCCCGAAGAACAGGGCGTCCACGTAGGTCTCGGGGTCGAACTCGGCCAGGTCGGTCACCTTCTCGCCGGTGCCGACGTAGCTGATCGGCGTGCCCAGCTCGCGGGCGATCGCGAACGCGATGCCGCCCTTAGCGGTGCCGTCCAGCTTGGCGATGGCGATGTCGGTGACGCCAGCCGCCTCGGTGAACATGCGTGCCTGTACCAGCCCATTCTGCCCTGTGGTTGCGTCGATGACCAGCAGGACCTCCTGCGGCGCCTCCGGCACGTGCCGCTGGATGACCCGCCGGATCTTCTTCAGCTCCTCCATCAAGTTGTACTTCGTGTGGAGTCGCCCGGCGGTATCGATCAGCAGGATGTCGACGCCGCGGTTGAAGGCGGCCTGCATGCCGTCGAAGACCACCGCTCCCGGGTCAGCACCGGGCGCGTGGCTGATGACCGGCACGCCCAGGCGCTCGCCCCAGACCTTGAGCTGGTCGATGGCGGCGGCCCGGAACGTGTCCCCGGCGACCAGCATGACCGAGCGGCCCTGATCCTGGTGGTATCTGGCCAGCTTAGCGATGGTGGTCGTCTTGCCGGTGCCGTTGACGCCGACGACCAGGGTGACGAAGGGCACGCCCCGCTGGTAGATCTTCACCTTCCGGTTGCGGGTGGCCTCCTCGAGCAGGGCGACCATCTCGTCGCGGAGGGCCTCGCGGGCCTCAGCAGGGTCCTTGATCCCCTCGCGCCGTACCCGCTGGCGCAGGTTGTCGAGCAGGGCCAGCGTGGTCTCGACGCCCAGGTCGGCCTGGATCAGCAGCGCCTCGAGGTCGTCGTACAGCTCCTCATCGATCTCGCTTCGCTCGAAGAGCGCGGCGATGTCGCGGAAGATGCCGCGTCGGCTCTTCCTGAGCCCGGCTTCGATCTTGGGTTCTGGCTGGGTTTGGCGTCGGAAGAATCGGCTGAAGATCACGTCTCGTCCTCACCTCGGGAATCGCGCTCTGAAGGGAAGCGCCGCCACCGGACGGCGCGGCGCCTCCTCCGCCTAAGTATACCGGAGCGGATCGAATTTCCGAATGTCTTCCTAAGGCCAAGGGTCGATCAGGTTTCCTGATCGAGGGAGCGCACCGGCCGGGTCACGCGGCCCAGACGGCCTGGAAGATGCGCAGCCAGTTGTCGCGGCAGATCTTGGCGATCGCCCGCTCGTCGTAGCCGCGCCGCTGCAGCTCTTCGATCAGGTTGCCGAGGTGAGCGGCGTCCGCGAGTTCGTCCGGCATCGTCGCCCCATCGAAGTCAGAGCCGAAGGCCACGTGGTCCACCCCGACCAGCCCGGCGATGTGATCGATGTGGTCGACCAGCGCCGAGAGTGGCACCTCGGCGCCGCTCGTTGCTCCCTCAACCAGGAAGCCGACGTGGAAGTTGATGCCCATCAGCCCGCCGTTCTGGGCCAGTGCCCGGATTTGGTCGTCGGTCAGGTTGCGGTCCACGTCGCAGAGAGCGCGGGCGTTCGAGTGGCTGGCCACGATCGGCCGCTCGCTCACCTCCAGCACGTCCCAGAAGCCGGCCTCGTTGAGGTGGGAGACATCGACCAGGATCCCTAGGCGGTTGCACTCGCACACCAGCCGCTTCCCCAACCCGGTTAGGCCACGATTCCGGTTCTCCGGCCCCACCCCTTCGGCGAAGATGTTGGGCCGGCTCCAGACCAGGCCCAGCGAGCGCAGGCCGAGCTCGTAGGAGAGCCGGAGGGTGACGAACTCGGGGTCGATTGCCTCCGCCCCCTCGTAGTGCAGGATGGCGCCGAACACGCCTCGCCCGAGACAGTCCACCAGTTGCGGGTAGCTCGTGATGAGCTCCATCCGGCCACTGGAGGCGGCGATGGTGCGCTTGAGGAGATCGACTCCGCGCAGGGTCTGGATCAGGGCGCGCTGCGGCAGGTGCTCGTTGCGCACGAAGATAGCCGTCAGCATGGCGCCGATCCCGCCGCGGCGCGCCCGCGGGAGATCGACGTGCCCGATCGCGCTCTCCTCCAAGAAGCTGCGCCCGGTCTCGAGCAGCGAGAGCACGTAGTCGGTGTGTCCATCGATCACTGGGACAGGTGCCGGCGCTCCCGTCGCCATCGTTCCTCCTCCCTGACTCAACGCTCATCACCGCGGGCATAGTAGAGGGCTGGCTGGGAAGGGGCAAGGCGGCGGGATGTCAGCGCGTCGAGAGCCGTTTGCCACTCCTGACGTAGATTGTGTATCGACTTCGGGTGAGGTGGATCGAGCTCCAGGCGTGTGCCGGGGTGGCAGGAGTGGGTCCGAGATCGAAAGCGGGGTGCTTGCCGGGACTACGACCGGCGGAGCTCGCCGCGCCGCTCCAGGAACGCTTCCACCTCCGCGCGGGTGGGCACGGCCTCCGGCCCGAGCCCCTGGATGCGCAGAGCGGCTGCGGCGGAGGCCATCCGCGCGGCGAACGACACCGGTTCGCGCTCGGCGCGGAGCAAGAAAAGTACGGCTGCGAACACGTCGCCCGCGCCCAAGTCGTTCTGAACCGGGACCGGGTAGGCCGGGACCTCGAACGACCTGCCGCGGTCGATGATCTGCGCGCCGTCGGCCCCCCGGGTGATCGCGACCAGGCCGCGCGCGCCTACCGCTTCGATCTCGTCGCGCGCCAGAGTGTGCTCGGCAGAGCTCAGCACCATCCCGTCGATCCGGCTGAGCAGCTCCAGCGGCAGCCGCAACTGCGTCAGCCGTACCCGTCCCTCGTGCCCGCGCGGCCATTGTCGCATCCAGCCCTGCGGCGTGACCCCGAGGTAGCTGGGGTTGAGCCGGCTGGCCTGGCGAGGCTCGATCTCCTGGGCCACCGGCGCCAGATGGATCACCCGTGACGAGCGCCAGTGCGGTGGCAGCCCGTTCAGGTCGATGGTGCCTGCCCAGGCGTGGATCGTCTGCTCCCGGCGGCCCGCGACGGTACGGTTGGTGAAGACAGTGGCCGACTGGGCCTCCTGGACGATGAGCGCGATCTCGCGGGCGAAGCGGGCCAGATCCTCAACGACTTCAGGGCCGTACCGCTCGAAGTTGCCGCGCGTGAGGACGGCGGCGCTCAGCCCGAAGCGCGCGGCCGTGAGGGCCGCGTAGAGCGCGGTTCCACCCAGTACCGGCCGGCCGTCAGGGTAGAGGTCGACGGTCACGTGCCCGATGGCCAGGTAATCGGGTGTGAGCTGGGTTCGCATCAGTACGTCCTGTCCCCCAGGCGTCGGGGCGCGTGGCCCCGAGACCGGAGTTCGGGCTTGCCAGCTATCCACGTGGAGCGAGCAAGCGCCCGGTTACCCTACTGGCGAGGATACACGGTCACGCGGCGCTGCTCGCCCTCGCCGCTGCTTTGAGTCATGACATCCGGGTGATCGCGCAGCACGACATGGACGACCCGGCGCTCGCTTGCCGGCATCGGTTCGAGCGTGATCGGCCGGCGGCTGCGCGCGACCTGGCGCGCCACCCGCTGTGCCAGGTTGATCAGCGACTCCTCTCGCCGGCTTCGGTACCCCTCGACGTCGAGGATCACGCGGGTCCAGCTCGGCAGCCGGCGGTTCACCAGGACGTTGACCATGTACTGGAGCTGGGCTAGGTGCTCACCGCGGCGGCCGATCAGCATCCCGGCATGCGGCCCGAAGATGTCGATGAACACCGTCGGTGGGTCGTTCGGGCCAAGCTCGATCACCGACGGGTTGTCGACGGCGACGACCTCGCAGTTGGTGAAGCCCATCGCCGTGAGCAGCTCGCGCACGACCTGCTTGGCGACAGCCTCTGTCTCCGCGTCGACGCGCTGGGCACTTCGCCGGGCAGCACCGGCTGGCTCCTGTGCCGGTCGGAGTGGCGTCACGCGCACCAGCGCCTCACCACCGTAGGCGACGTTGTCGACCAGGACTTCCACCTGGACCTGGTCCAGCGTCATGCCGAGCTGCTCAAGCGCGAGGCGAACGGCTTCCTCGACGGATCGCGCTTGGATCTCAACCCCGTGCTTGCTCACCATGCTCGCGCGCCTGCCTTCCTGCGGCCGGCGGGCCATCGCTCAGTCCCCCTGTGCCGACGGCTTCCGCTTGGAGGATCGGGTGCGCCGCGGCACGAGCGCGGCTGGATCCGGCGGCGGTGGCGGTGGCTCGGCCGGGCGACCGTCCTTCTTCGCCCTAGCCGGCTCCTTGCGCGCATCGGATGCCGCCTCTGGTCGCTGCGCGGCCCGCTGCTCCACCTGCTGGATCTGTCGCTCGATGTGCTTGTTCAGGCGGCCGAACAGCCCGCGCGAAGCAGCCCGCCGCTGGGCCTCGCGCTTGGCCGGGTCCAGGTAGCCGAGCCGCCGGTGCTCCGGCAGGTCCGGGAGGAAGGGGAACCAATCGAGCATCCCGCCCCAGCCGGTGATCAGCCACTGCTGGACGACGCTGTAGAGCGCGGAGACTACCCAGTAGAGCACCGGGCCGGCCGCGAAGTTCCAGCCGAAGATGACCACCATGAGCGGCATGAACATCATCATGGTGTACATCATCTGCTGCTGCGGGTCCTGGAATTTGCCCTGACCGGCCGGCCGGGTCATCCGCGTCTGGACGAACTGGAAGACCCCAGCCAGGATCGGCAGGATGTGCAGCGGGTCGGGCTGGGCCAGGTTCGGGATCCAGAGAAAGCCGTTGCTCCAGCTTCCACCGTCGTGAGTCGATAGGTTACGGATGGCGAAGTAGAGGCCGAAGAAGACCGGGATCTGCAGGAGCACCGGCAAGCAGCCCGACATCGGGTTGACGCCGTACTCCTGGTAGAGCTTCATGGTCTCAGCCGAGAGCCGTTGCCGGTCCTGCCCGTACTTCTTCTGCAGCTCGCGGATCTTCGGCTGCAGCTCCTGCATCATGGCGGTGGAGCGCACCGACTTGATGGTGAGTGGGAGCAGGAGTGTCTTGATGACGATCGTGAAGAGGATGATCGCGATGCCGGAACTACCGGTATGACCGGCCGTCCAGGCCAGCCCCCATTCGATCAGGCTGACGAATTGATCCCAGATAACCAAGCGTGCGCCTCCTCGGGCAGTTCGGGCGTTGTACGCTCGTGACCGGATGTGCGGCCGAAGCGGGCCGGGTCACTCGACCGGATCGTAACCTCCGCGGCAGAACGGGTTGCAGCGCAAGATCCGCCAGGCCGCCTTCGCCCCTCCCTTGATGATACCGTACTTGGCGATGGCCTGATACCCGTACTCCGAGCAGGTTGGGTAGAAGCGGCAGGACGGCGGCAGCAGCGGCGAGATGAAGATCTGGTAGAAGCGAATGGCCTTGAGTGCGATGGACGTGAGCATCAGCGATGGCCTCCTGGTCGCGAAACCGGTGGTTTGTCCTCAACAGGCTCGGTCGTCTCGAGCAGGCCGGCACGGCGAACGAGCTCATGCACGCAGCCGGCAACCTGATGATACGTCACCGACGGCTCAGCCAGCCGGCCGCGTGCGATCAGGACCAGGTCGTAGCCCTGGCGGAGCTGCGGGTGGAGCCGGCGCACGGCCTCGCGCAGCCAGCGCTTGACTCGGTTGCGGCGCACTGCCTTGCCCACACGCCGACCGACGGCGAAGCCATAGCGGTTGTGCTCCAGGCTGTTAGGCCGGTAGGCCAGCACAACCAGCGCACCGCTGACCGATCGTCCGCGCTTGCGGACGATCTCGAAGTCGGCGCTGCGGCGCAGCCGCAGCTCGCGGGCGATCATGTCAACAGCCTGGTTACTTCTTGATGGTCGGCTTCTTCTCGTCGGAGACGGTCAGCTTCCAGCGTCCCTTGCGCCGCCGTGCGGCGAGGATCCGCCGGCCGGCCTTGGTGCTCATGCGCTTGAGGAAGCCGTGCTCCCGCTTGCGAGGGATCCGCTTGGGCTGGTACGTTCGCTTCGGCACGGTATCCGCCTCTCGTCCTCGCTGCCGGTCAAAAAAATGCCCGCGCGGCCAGCGCCCGGCCGCTACGGCAGGCCAAGTATACGGCCGGGCAGGGGGCCTGTCAACTCCGGCCGCGCCGGATCCCACTCTTACCCTACCCTTCGGACACCCTCCTCAAGAGAGATGCGCGAGAGGGGCCGGGGCAAGCGCATCCATGGAAGGGCCGGTGCGCGGGGGTGAGAGAGCCGGCGTGGAGCTCGCGAACGGCGCGTCGTCGCCGCATACTTGGGATGATCCGTTCGGACACGGGAGCCGCCGGCGGAACGCCGCGGCGGTCCTCACCAGGAGCCCGGGCAATGAGCGCGCGCTTCGTCAACTTGGCCATCCTGCTCCTGCTCATGCTCGAGCTGGCGAGCGGCTTCGGCAGCTTCCTGGTCGGGCAGCCCGGCGGCCAGTGGGTGCTCTGGCTACACCGGATCGGCGGGTGGGGGCTGGCCTGCGTGCTCTTCTGGAAGTGGGGCATCGCGGTCCGCTCCTACCGTCGGCACGGGCTGACGCCGGGGACCGCCTTCTCGGCGCTGGCGGCGATCCTGTTCCTCGTCTCGCTGGGAAGCGGCCTGCTCTGGGCCACAACAGGGCTGCCACGCCTGAGCGTGCCGCTCGTCGGGAGCTGGACTGGCCTAAGCCTTCACGTCGCCATCTCGCTGGCCCTCGTCCCGCTGGTCGTGCTCCACGCCGCAATGCGCTGGCCGCGACCGCGCCGGGTCGATCTGGCGAGCCGTCGCGCTGCGCTGCGCTACCTGGGCTTGCTCGCCGCCGGCTTCGTGCTCTGGCGCGCGCAGGAGGTCACCGCGGCGGCTGCCAGGCTCTCCGGTGCCCAGCGCCGCTTCACCGGCTCTCGGGAGGAAGGCAGCTTCCAGGGGAACGCGCATCCGGTCACCAACTGGCTCAGCGACCCGGTCTTGCACCTCGACCCGGCCGACTGGCGGCTTCGTGTCTCCGGCCACGTCGAGCGCGAGCTGGCGCTCTCCTACGATGAGGAGCTGACGCTGCGCGCCGGTTCCCGCCAGGCGCTGCTCGACTGCACCGGCGGCTGGTACACGGTGCAGCGCTGGTCCGGCGTGCCGGTAGTGGCCCTGCTGGAACGTGCGGGTGTCAGGGAGGGAGCGCGCAGCCTGATCGTGCGCTCGGCGACCGGCTACAGCCGCCGCTTCCCGCTCGCCCGCGCCGGTGAGTTGCTCCTGGCCACGCACGTCGAGGGGGAGCCGCTCTCCGCCGCGCACGGCTTCCCGGCGCGGCTGGTGGCGCCGGGCTACCGGGGCTACCACTGGGTCAAGTGGGTGGTGGAGCTGGAGGTGAGCCGGGAGCCGGCCTGGCTGCAACCGCCGCTGCCGCTCCAGTAGGCGCGCTCAGCCCTCGATCAAGCTCTGCCCCGTCATCTCCTCCGGCTG
>BEIC01000042.1 GCA_002898875.1 bacterium HR26 | reverse complement strand
TAGAGGGCGACTTTGGTGTAGGTGATGAACGACTCGGTCGGCGAGATAGCCTGCAGCCGCTCGAGCCCGGTCATCTGGGTGATCAGTTCGAGGGCGGGGAAGGCGAGAACCAGCCCAACGATGAAGCCAGCGGCGACAGCGAGCCCAGAGTAGATCAGGCGTTGTCGGAGCTCCTCCAGGTGTTCCTGGAGGGTCATCTCCTTGAACAGATCCTCGGGCTCTGGTTCGGGCTCGCTCGGGGCGGAGACGGCCGAGCGCCCGCGGACGCGGTCGAGCAAGCTTACCATCGTTCGTTGTTCGCTGCGCTGAGAACCACTGGCAACAACTCCGATCAAGAAGGGTAACAAAACCGACGCCGTCCCGGCTACAAGCGGTACGGCGCCTTCTCGGGCTCGCCGACGCTACGGTGTCGTCGTGCTCTACCGGTTGATGTGCTCTTCGATGAAGTTGATCGCATCCCGCACGGTGACGATGTTGGCCGCCTCCTCATCCGAGATCTCGATGCCGAATTCCTCTTCGAGCTGCATGATCAGCTCGACCAGATCGAGCGAGTCGGCGTTCAGATCCTTGACGAACTCGGCGTCGAGCGTGACCTCGCTCGGATCGACGCCCAACTGCTCGGCGACGACCGCTTGAACGCGCTCGAAGATCGGTGATGTCGCGAACACTCTTCTACCTCCCCAAACCCATCGGGCACGCCAGTCTCCCTAACTGTTCGCGTAGTATGCCCGAGCGCTGGCAACCGCGCAAGCGGTGCCACGATGTCGTGCCGAACTCTCCGACATCAACTGGACGATGCCAGGTTCGCTGCGATCGTGCCAAGCACCCCGTTCACGAACCGGCTCGAACTCTCGCCGCCGTACAGCTTCGCCAGCTCCACGGCCTCGTTGATCGCTGCCTTCAGGGGGACGTCTGACTCGTGGAGGAGCTCGTACACGGCGATGCGCAGGATGTTGCGGTCAACCGGCGGAAGCTGCTCGAGCGGGAATGCTGGCGCGGCTTCGGCGATCATGGCATCGATCCGCCCCCGATCTTCCAGAACGCCGAGGACGAGCCGCTCCGCGTACCGGCGTGCTGGCTGGGGGGTCGACGGATCGTCCAGGTAGCGAGCCAGCACCTCCTCGACTGGATGCCCCGCGACGTCAGACTCGTAGAGAATCTGCATCGCGAGGATCCGTGCCTGGCGCCGTGTCCGGCTGACGGTCATCACAGATGCCTCCGGTCTCCTATACAGGCGCGTGCTCGCCAGTACCGTCCGTCTGAACACCGGCTGCCCACGTCACCGCCGTAAGTGTACAGGACCCAGGCTGGGCCGGCCGCTTGGCCAGGCCGGTAGCGGCTCACGGCGACGGGGCGAGATCGGCTTCGCGATCGAGAAACTCTTGCAGGAAGACCGTCGAATGGCGCCCGGCACGGAAATCGGGGTCGCGCAGCAGGCGGCGATAGAGCGGGATCGGGGTGGGAACACCGGTGAGGATCGTCTCGCGCAGGGCGCGGTCCAGCCGGTCGAGGGCCTGTTGGCGATCGGGCGCCCAAGCGATGATCTTGGCGAGCAGCGAGTCGTAGTGCGGCGGCACTGCGTACCCCTGGTACAGGTGGGTGTCGACGCGGATGCCTGGCCCGCCCGGAAGGTGCAGCTCGGCGATCCGCCCGACCCGTGGCGCGAACTGGCTCGCCGGATCCTCGGCGGTGATCCGCACCTCGATTGCGTGGCCCTGCGTGCGCACGGGATCCGGCAGCGTGAGGCGCTCGCCGGCGGCGATCGCGAGCTGCCACTGTACCAGGTCGATGCCGGTGACCATCTCGGTGACCGGGTGTTCGACCTGGATGCGCGCGTTCGCCTCCGTAAAGTAGAAGTGCCCGTCCTGGTCGAGCAGGAACTCGAACGTACCGGCGCCGACGTAGCCGACCGCCTTGGCCCCGCGCACTGCGGCCTTGCGTAGCGCTTCCCGCACCTTCGAGGGGAGGTTCGGGGCCGGCGCCTCCTCGATCAGCTTCTGGTAGCGGCGCTGGATCGAGCAGTCTCGCTCGCCCAGGGCGAGGACGCGCCCGTGCTGATCGGCCAGGATCTGGACCTCGACATGCCGCGGACGTTCCAGATAGCGCTCGAGGTAGACCGTCGAGTCGCCGAAGGCGGCCTGGGCCTCCTGCTGGGCCAGGCTCAATGCCTGTGCCAGCTCCGCCTCCCGGTACACGATGCGCATGCCGCGCCCCCCGCCACCGGCCGCGGCCTTGACCAGCAGGGGGTAGCCGATCTTCCTCGCGATGGCGCGCGCTTCGCTGGCATCGCGCACCGGATCCTCGCTGCCGGGCATGATCGGCACACCGGCCTGGCGCATCAGCCGACGAGCCTCAGCCTTGTCACCGAGCGCGGAGAGGACCTGAGCCGGCGGGCCGATGAAGCGGATCCCACACTCGGCGCAGATCTCGGCCAGCAGCGGGTTCTCCGCCAGAAAGCCGTAGCCGGGGTGGAGCGCATCGCAGCCGGTTACCACCGCCGCGCTGATGATGGCCGGGATGTGGTTGTAGCTGCGCTCCGCGGGCGCCGGACCGATGCAGATGGCTTCGTCGGCCAGGCGAACCGGGAGAGACTCGCGATCGGCTTCGGAGTAGGCCACGACCGCCGGGATGCCGAGCTCGCGGCAGGCACGTAGCACCCGGAGGGCGATCTCCCCACGGTTGGCGATCAGAACCTTGCGGAACATCGGCCTCACGTTGCCATGAACAGGCCGCCGTCGACGCTCAGGACGGCACCGGTGATGTAGCGGGCGGCCGGCGAGGCGAGGAAGGCGATTGCCTCAGCCACATCCTCCGGCGTCCCGTAGTAGCCGAGGGGGATCTGCTTGAGGATCTGTTCCTGCAGCTCCGCCGGGA
This sequence comes from bacterium HR26, assembly GCA_002898875.1. GTDB lineage: Bacteria > Chloroflexota > Chloroflexia > Thermomicrobiales > Thermomicrobiaceae > Thermalbibacter. The sequence continues at coordinate 11,499 of BEIC01000042.1, read as the reverse complement.
TCGCCTCGGTGAGCCGGGTCTGGATGAAGCCCGGCGCGACCGCGTTGACGGTGATGCCACGACTGCCCACCTCTCGCGCGAGCGACTTGGTGAGGCCGATGATACCGGCCTTGGCCGCCGCGTAGTTCGTCTGTCCCACGTTGCCGACCAGCCCGACGACCGAGGTGAGATTGATGATCCGGCCGTAGCGCTGCCGCATCATCGGCCGGATCGCGGCGCGGCAGCACAGAAACGTCCCTTTGAGGTTCGTCGTCAGAACCTCGTCCCAATCCTCGTCGCGCATGCGCATGATCAGCGTGTCTCGCGTGATCCCGGCGTTATTGACGAGCACCTCGAGCCGGCCGAAGCGGTCGATCGTCTGGGTAATCATCTCCCCGACCTGGTCGGCGTCCGTCACGTCGGCGCGGATGGCGATCGCGGTGCCGCCGCGCTCCACGATCTCGTGGACGACCGCCTCAGCGAGTTCGGCGTCTCCCCGGTAGTTGACGACCACCTTGAAGCCATCGCGCGCCAGGCGCACGGCCGTGGCCCGGCCGATGCCGCGCACGGCCCCGGTGACGATGGCCGCGCCGCGCTCCTCACCCGTCATCGGTCATCACCTCCTGGCTCGCGCGCGTCGCGCGCTCGCTCCTATCCGTGTGGCTCCGTCGAGACCTCGACTCGCGTCAGCAGGTCTTCCGCGGCCTCCACCGCTGCGCCTGGCTCGATGCGGGCGATCAGCCCGCTCAGCACCCGGCCTGGCCCCACCTCGTAGTAGTGATCGACACCCCGCGCGGCTGCAGTCTTGATCACGTCGACCCAGCGCACCGGCGCGGCGATCTGGGCCAGGAGCTCCTGGCGCAGCTCGCCCGGCTCGCTAAGCGGCCGGGCATCGACGTTGGCCAGTAGCGGGGCGATCGGCGGCGTGACGGGGATCGACTCCACGAGCGGGCGCAGTGCCTCCGCCACCGGGCGCATCAGCGACGAGTGGAAGGCGGCGTTGACCGGCAACCGGACGACGCGGCGGGCACCGCGCTGCCGAGCTAGCTCGGCAGCGCGCTCGAGCGGACCCGAGCGCCCGCTGAGCGTCATCTGGCCAGGGGCGTTGATGTTGGCCACCTCGACCCCAGCCTCTTTGGCGATGGAGGCCAGCGCCTCGAGATCCAGCCCGATGACCGCCAGCATGCCGCCCAGCCCGTGCTCCTCCATCAATTCACCGCGACGCCGGACCAGCCGAACGGCGTCGGCGAAGTCGAGGCTGCCGGCGGCGACCAGTGCCGTGTACTCGCCCAGGCTGTGCCCAGCGAGGCAGTCCGGCGGCGGGAGTAGCCCGTGCCGGGTGAGGACCCGCCAGTAGGCGATGCTGGTGGCGAGGATCGCCGGCTGCTGGTTGCGCGTGGCGGCCAGCTCGTCCTCCGGCCCCTCGAAGATGAGCTGTGAGAGCGGAAACCCGAGGACCTCATCGGCGGTCTCGAAGGTCCGGCGAGCGATCGGCTCTCGCCGGGCCAGCTCGCGGCCCATGCCGACCTTCTGGCTCCCCTGGCCGGGGAATACCCAGGCAACTGCGCCCATTCGCTACTCCCGTCCAGGGACGCCGCTCCAGCCCCAGCGCACGACGCTCGCGGCCCAGGAAAGCCCGGCGCCGAAGGCGACCAGGACCAGGTTCATGCCGGGCCGGAGGGCGCCAGCGTCCGCCGCTTCGGCCAGGCAGATCGGCACCGAGGCCGCCGAGGTGTTGCCGTAGCGGTCGAGGTTTACCCATACCTTGTCTGCCGGCAGCCCGAGCCGCTTGGCGGCCGCATCGATGATCCGCAGGTTGGCCTGGTGGGGGATCAGCAGGTCGATGTCGCCCAGCCGCAGGCCGGCTCTGGCGATGGCCTCGATGGCGGCCTCGCCCATCACGCGGACGGAGAAGCGGAAGACCTCGCTGCCCTGCATGCGCATGTAGGGGCGCTTGGGTGGGAGGGCGCCGTTCGCACTCAGCAGCTCCCGGAAGCCCTCGATGTACAGGTGCATCGCTCCGCTGCCGTCCGAGCCGAGGACGCTGGAGAGCACGCCCTCCTCTGCACTCGTGGCCTGGAGCACCACCGCGCCCGCGCCGTCGCCAAAGAGGACACAGGTGCTGCGATCAGTGAAGTCGACCCAGCGCGTCAGCGCATCGGCGCCGACGACCAGGACGGAGTCGGCCGTGCCGGCGGCGATGAACTGGGCACCGACGCTGAGGGCGTACACGAAGCCTGAGCAGGCGGCGGCCAGGTCGAACGCTCCAGCACGGCTGGCCCCCAACTCGGCCTGGAGCAGCGAGGCGGTGGCCGGCATCAGCAGATCCGGTGTCACTGTGGCGAAGACGATCAGGTCGAGCTGGTGGGGATCGATGCCGGCGACTGCGACGGCGCGGCGCGCTGCGATGGTCGCCATGTGGAGCGTCGTCTCGGCCGGGCTGGCGATGCGCCGCTCGCGGATACCGGTGCGAGTGACGATCCACTCGTCGGATGTCTCGACCATCCGCTCCAGGTCCTGGTTGGTCAGGACCTGCTCGGGGACATAGGCACCCCACCCAGTGATCGCTGCACGTCGTCCGGCCACGGCCGAACCCCTCCCGTTCTCGCGTCGACGCGGCCATGCGATCGCCCGGCTCGGTCCCGCGCCTGGCGGTGGCCGGGAGCGTCCGGGCGGTCCCCTCGCGCTTTTACTCCGTCGCGCGCCGGCCCCGCCGGCTGGTGCGGTTCACCTCGATGACCTGCCGGCCCCGGTACGTGCCGCAGTTGGGGCAGACGTGATGTGTCAGCTTCTTCTCCCCGCAGGCCGGGCAGGTCATGAGCTGAGGCAGCTTCAGGTAGTGGTGACGACGCCGGTTACCCTGGCGACGCCGGCTGACGCGATGCTTCGGCAGTGCTCCCATGACGGGCTCGTCCTTTCCCTACTCGAGCGCCCCCAGGAGACCCGCCCTGGGGGCGCTCCATCCAAATCCTTTGCCTGCTCAATCTGCACGATCGTCGAGGAGCGCCTGCAGGACCGCCAGGCGCGCATCGGCAATGTCCTCGCTGTCCGGCAGTAGCGACTGGAACCCGGGGCAGTCCGGGCCACAGACCGGCCGGATCGGCTGGGCCAGGATCGCTACTTGCCGGAGGATCTCGCGCAGGTCGAGCTGATGGTTCTCGTCGATTACGAAGATCTCATCGTCGGTCGGCTCCGGGAGCGGCAGGCCGGTGAACACATCGACGCTCGGCCAGTACTCCGCCTCGAAGGACTCGACGTAGGTACCTTCGAATTCCGTGAGGCAGCGCGCGCAGACCTGCGGGCTGGTGACCGTCACCTCACCGCTCACCAGGATCCCCGACGCGATGCGCGTGAACTTGAGCCCGGCCTCCAGGTTCCGCGCTTCCAGATCCTGGTCCAGCGCGAGGTCGTCGAGATGGACGGTGACGGTGCGGACTGCGCCGACGCGTGCCTTCAGGAGCTGGGCGACATTGACAACCGTGTCGTTGTGAAGGTGCGTCGCAATCATCGTTAGGAACCTCCGACTCAGCGCTTCTCCTGGCGGAGATGCGCAACTAGCATACTATACTGGACCGTACAAACGAGGGTCAAGGCAAGGCCGCACCACCGTTGCGAGCGGTGGCGAGCGTTGTAGAATGCCGCCGGCGGGCAGGATTTCGCTGGGGAAGTGTAACGACACAGATGCGGGAGAACCAGGTGAAACGCAAGCTCCAGGCCGGCGAGACGGTGGTAGGGTGTTTCGTTCCCTATCCCTCGGCGGAGCTCACTGAGATCTGCGGGCTGATTGGGTTCGACTTCGTCCTTATCGATGCCGAGCACGGGCCGACGTCCGTGGAGTCGGCCTATCATATGGTCCTGGCGGCCGAGGCCGGAGGGACAACGCCCATTATCCGGGTGCCGCAGAACGTGCAGCAGGTTATCCTGCGCTACCTCGATATCGGAGCCGGTGGCATCATGGTGCCCCAAGTGAACAGCGCTGAGGAAGCGCGGGCCGTCGTCACCGCCGCCAGGTACTATCCGCAGGGGCGCCGCGGCATCGCCGGGGTGCGCGCTGCCGGGTTCGGGCTGCAGCGGCCTCTCTCCGACTACACGGTGCAGGCCAACGCGGAGACCTTGGTCATCGTGCAGATCGAGAGCCTCGCCGCGGTGGAGCGGCTGCCGGAGATTCTCGAGGTGCCCGGGATCGATGTCCTGTTCGTTGGCCCCAATGACCTGGCGCAGTCGATGGGCTACCCTGGCCAGCCGCTCCATCCGGAAGTGCAGGCGGTCGTCGAGCAGGTCGTCCGGCAGGTCGATGGGCGGGTGCCGCTCGGAACGACGGCGGCGACGCCTGAGCTGGCTCGCCGGCAGCGCGAGCGGGGCTTTCGGCTGCTGGCGGCCAATACGACGAGCTTGCTGGCCGCGAGCGGGCGGGCACTGATCGAGGCGGCGAGGAGTTAGCGCGGGAGCATGGTTGAGCGGATGGGGAGTGCTGAGGAACGGAGTGGGTCATGGTTCAGAGCAATCTCTTGCCGTACGCCTTCTTCGAAGGGGAGTTCGTGCCTGCCGATCAGGCGAAGGTAAGTATCGCGACCCACGCCCTCCAGTACGGGACGGGGGTCTTCGGCGGTATCCGCGGCTACCTCGACCGCGACGGCGAGACGATCAATATCTTCCGTCTCCCGGATCACACCCGGCGGCTGATGCAGTCGGCGCGCTTGCTGCGCGCTGAGCTCCCGTACGACGCCGATCGGGTGGCCGAGATCATTGTCGAGCTGGTGAAGCGGAACGCTCCCACCTTCGATATCTATATCCGGCCATTCATCTACAAGGCTGATCTCGAGCTGGGCCCCAAGCTCAAGGGTATCCGCGACGAATTGGCGATCTACATGATCCCGCTCCAGGAGTACCTGCCGATCACCCATCCGATCCGGCTGATGGTCTCCTCCTGGCGGCGGGTCGAGGACAACATCATCCCGAGCCGCGGCAAGGTCACCGGCGCCTACATCAACTCTGCCCTGGCCCGTGACCAGGCCGAGGAGTGCGGGTTCGACGACGCTATCATGCTCAACGCCGCCGGCAAGGTGGCCGAGGGGAGCGGAGCCAACCTCTTCATTGTCCGCGGTGGTGCGCTGATCACCACGCCGGTCACAGCCGACATCCTCGAGGGGATCACCCGGCGCTCGCTCCTCGAGTTCGCGCGGGATTTGGGCATCCCGATCGAGGAGCGGGAGATCGACCGGAGCGAGCTCTACATCTGCGATGAGGCGTTCCTCTGCGGTACCGGCGTGCAGATCGCGCCGATCGGCTCGATCGACGGCCGGCCGGTTGGGAACGGCCAGATCGGCCCGATCACAGCTAAGCTGCAGCAGGTCTTCTTCGCGCTGGTGCGTGGTGAGGAGTCGCCCTACCGGCACTACCTGACCCGGGTCAAAATCGAGCAGCCGGCGGGCGCTCGATAGGGCCACAGCCCTAGCCCCAGTCCTGCAAGGGTGGGCGAAGGCAGCCAGGTGTGGCTGGGAGGGTGGCTTTCGGCCACCTGGCTGAGAAGTGGTACGCTTGCCCCTTGATGGTGCCGGGCCTGCCGCTGGCGCGAGCGCAGGGACGAGGGTGATACGGGAACAGTGAGGGCGAAGCGGCACGACTGGCAGGGTGCGATCCTGCTCGCGATCATCGCCGCTCTCCTGCTGGCCGGTTGCCAGCGTGGCGGCTCACGCTCGACGCCGGAGTCATCTCCATCGCCCGGTGAAGCGAGCGGCGCCCAACCGGTGACCGGGCAGGCCGCTGCCCCAGCCACGCCGGCCGTCTCCGCCCCGGCGCCGCAGCCGGGCCAGCGCGTCTCAATCGTCGAGGCTGGCCTCGACGAGCCGCGGACGCTCAACCCCCTCTTCGTGGCCGATCCGGTGTCGGAAGAGCTGAGCCGCCTGGTGTTCGACAGCCTGGTCACGGTCGACCCGGCAACCGGCGAGGTGGCCCCAGCGCTGGCTGAGTCCTGGGACGTCAGTGACGACGGCACGCGCTATACGTTCCGTCTCCGCGACGGCGTGCGCTGGCACGACGGCCAGCCGTTCACGGCACGCGATGTCGAATTCACCTACCGGACGATGCTGGACGTGAACGCCCGCTCGCCGCGCTACTCGCGCCTGGCCGAGCGAGTGAAATCGGTCAGCGTCGTCGACCCGCAGACGGTCGTCATCGAGCTGATCAAGCCGGACGCGTCCTTCCTGCCCACCCTGGCGACACTCGGCATCGTGCCTGAGCATGTCCTGGCCGGCGTGCAGCCGGAGCAGCTCATCACTGACCCCTTCGGACTCAGCAGCGCGGTTGGCACCGGGCCGTTCATGCTCAAGCAGTGGGTGCGCGGGGAGCAGATCGTCTTCGAGCGTAACCCGCAGTATTACCGCGGAGTGCCGCAGGCGGCCCAGTACACGTACAAGGTCGTCGGCTCGCTGGACGAGCTGGTCGCCGGGCTGCAGGATGGCCTGATCGACTGGGCGGTGATCGACGCTGCGCAGGCCGGGGCAGCCCCGGCGATCGACGGGGTCACCGTGCAGTCGCTGCCTGGCTTCGAGCTGGTTATGGTCGTCCTGCAGCTCGATTCGAGCAAGAGCGAGCTCTTCATCGATCCCCGCGTGCGGCAGGCCCTCCTGCTGGCGCTGGATCGCCAGGCGATGGTCGACCAGATCTGGCATGGCCAGGCGGAGGTCGCCCGAGGGACGCAGCCCCCGGCGTCCTGGGCAGCCGGGCCGGCAAGCATCGAGTACTCGTACGATCCGCAGCAGGCGGCCCGGTTGCTCGACGAGGCCGGTTGGCAGATAGGGCCCGACGGCGTTCGCCGGCGAGAGGGGCAGCGGCTGAGCTTCCGGCTGGTGGCGACCGGCGCTGACCCAACCCGTCGCGCGCTGGCGACCTGGCTGCAGCGGCAGTGGGCGGAGATCGGCGTCGAGGTCCAGCTCGAGCTGGAGCAGTGGAGCGATGTCCGTCGCCGGGCGACCGAGACGCGAGACTTCGAGGCCCTGCTGCTCGGCGTGCGGTGGGACCTCGACCCGGACCAGAGCATCGTCTGGTCGAGCGACTCGATCTTCGACGGGCTCAACATGGGGCACTACACGAACGCCGAGCTGGATGGGCTGCTCGCGCAGGCGGTGGCGACCACCAACCGCGAGGAGCGGCTGGCACACTACCGGCAGGCGCAGGAGATCGTCCTGCGCGACCTGCCGGTCCTGCCGCTCTGCTTCCCCAAGCTGACCGTGCTCTGGTCTGATCGCATTGAGGCACCGCCGCTCACGGCGACTGCCCTCCGGCTCCGGTACGGTGTCGAGCAGTGGCGGTTGCGGCTGTAGATGAGGGTATTGACGACTGTATCCGGCATGGGTACACTCCCGTGCAGTACCCGCGGCGATCCTGACCGCTCACGAAGAGACTGGATCGGGGGCGTTCCGGGAGAACGGCACAAGAGAGCGCGCGACGCCGGGATGCAACGAACGGCTTGACAGCCGGGCGGGCATCTGGCTCTTATCTGTGTGGTCTGGGTGTCGGTTTGGCGCGGTCGTGAGGCGAAGGAGACGCGATGGAGCCGCTACTTGACGTGCGAGACCTCCGGACCCAGTTCTTCACCCAGGACGGTGTGGTGAAGGCGGTCGACGGGGTGTCGTTCAACCTGATGCCCGGTGAGACGCTCGGCATCGTGGGTGAGAGCGGCTGCGGGAAGAGCATCACCGCGCTCTCGATCATGCGGTTGATCCCCAGCCCGCCAGGCAAGATCGTGAGCGGCGAGATCATCTTCGAGGGCGAAGACATCCTCAAGATGAGCGACGACGAGGTCCGCTCGATCCGTGGCCGAAAGATTGCCATGATCTTCCAGGACCCGATGACCTCACTCAACCCGGTGCTGACCATCAACCGGCAGATCAGCGAGGCGCTCGAGCTGCATCTGGGTATGACCAAGAGCCAGGCGCGCCAGCGCAGCATCGAGCTGCTCAAGATGGTGGGCATCCCGAACGCCGAGCAGCGGGTGGACCAGTACCCACACCAGTTCTCCGGCGGCATGCGCCAGCGCGTGATGATCGCGATGGCGCTCTCCTGCAACCCCTCGTTACTGATCGCCGACGAGCCGACGACCGCGCTCGACGTGACCATCCAGGCGCAGATCCTGGACCTGATGCGCAATCTCCAGGCTGAGCACAACACGGCCCTGGTCCTGATCACGCACGACCTCGGCGTGGTGGCCGGCATGACCGACCGGATCAATGTTATGTACGCCGGCCATATCGTGGAGACCGCGCCGACTGAGGAGCTGTTCGCCAACCCGAAGCACCCCTATACGGTGGGGCTGCTCAACTCGATCCCGCGGCTGGACGCGCCGCGCAAGGAGAAGTTGAACCCGATCCGCGGCCTGCCGCCGGATCTGATCGACCTGCCGGACATGTGCCCATTCATGCCGCGCTGCGACTACGCGCGCGAGAAGTGCGGCCAGAAGAACCCGCCGCTGATGGATGTGAATGAGGTGCATCGCTCGGCCTGCTGGTTCTGGGACGAGGTGAGCCTGGCTGGGCCCATGGGCAAGCGTGAGGGAGGAGTGACGGCGGACGATGGCAACTGAGGTGCGCACTACCCCACAGCAGAGCGATGGGCAGAGCCGAGAGGTCCTGCTCGACGTCCGCGACCTGGTGATGTACTTCCCGCTGACGCGCGGGATCATCCTGCAGCGCCGGGTCGGATGGGTTCAGGCAGTCGACCACATCTCGTTCCAGGTCTACAAGGGCGAGACGCTCGGGCTGGTGGGCGAGTCGGGCTGCGGCAAGAGCACGACCGGCCGCGCGATCCTCCAGCTCTACAAGCCGACCGCCGGCCAGGTCATCTTCAAGGGGACCGACCTGACCAAGCTCAGCCCCGGCGAGATGCGGAAGATGCGCCGCTATCTCCAGATGATCTTCCAGGATCCCTACGCCTCGCTCAACCCGCGCATGACCGTGGGCAGCATCATCAGCGAGCCGATGCAGATCCATAACCTGGTGCCGAAGAACCAGCGCAACGAGCGCGTCCAGGAGCTGCTGGAGACGGTCGGCCTCAACCCGTACTTCGCCAACCGCTACCCGCACGAGTTCTCCGGCGGCCAGCGGCAGCGCATCGGCATCGCCCGTGCCCTCGCAGCCGACCCGGAGTTCATCGTGGCCGACGAGCCCGTCTCGGCGCTCGACGTCTCGATCCAGGCCCAGATCATCAACCTGCTCGAGGAGCTGCAAGAGCAGTTCAAGCTGACCTACCTGTTCATCGCGCACGACCTCAGCGTCGTCCGGCACATCTCTGACCGCGTGGCGGTGATGTACCTGGGTAAGATCGTGGAGTTGGCCGATCGCAACTCGCTCTACGACGACCCGCTTCACCCCTACACCAAGGCGCTGCTCTCGGCCGTGCCGATCCCCGACCCGGTGGTGGAGAAGAAGCGGGAGCGGATCATTCTCACCGGCGACGTGCCCAGCCCGATCAACCCGCCGTCGGGGTGCCGGTTCCATACGCGCTGCCCGTACGCGATGGACATCTGCTCGAAGGTGGAGCCGCGCTTCGTCGATCAGGGCGGCGGCCACTATGTGGCCTGCCACCTCTACCCCGGCTGCACGCCGTAGCGATGTAGGGAGCGGTGTTCGGGCGCGACCCGCAGGTCATCCTGGCGACGATCATCGCCTTCGTCGTCGGGATTACCGTCCACGAGTTCTGCCATGCCTGGTCGGCCCTGATGTTGGGAGACGATACCGCCCAGCGCCAGGGCAGGGTAACGCTGAACCCGCTCGCCCACCTCGACCCGATCGGGACGCTCGGCATGCTGCTGATCGCCGTCGTCGGGTTCGGGATCGGGTGGGGGAGACCGGTGCCGGTCAACCCGAACCGGCTGCGCGGCCACCAGCGCGGCATGGCGATTACCGCGCTGGCCGGGCCGCTCTCGAACGTCGTGCTGGCGACAGCCTTCGCCATCCCCTACCGGTTCGGCGGTGGGCTGGCGGTTCCCCCCTTCGTGGACACGCTGCTGCTGCAATTGATCCTGGTCAACATCCTGCTGGCCGCCTTCAACCTGATCCCGATCCCACCGCTCGACGGCCTGAAGATCCTGACCGGTATCCTCCCCGACTTCTGGTATCCCTACCTGGCACCGCTGGAGCGCTATGGGGTGGGCATCCTGCTGGTGCTGATCTTGCTCGGCGGCTGGGGCGGGGCCAGCATCCTGGCCGAGATGTACGCGCCAGTCTTCCGCCTTCTCTTCACGCTGATCATGGGCCGGGCGCCGTTCTGATGCCGGTCGACGCACGTCCCGCTCGACTCGCCGATTGCCCGATCACCGTGGAGGGCTTCAGCGGGCCACTCGACCTGCTCCTGCGGCTGGTGGAAGAGCGCCGGCTCCCGGTGACCGAGCTCTCGCTGGTCGCAGTGACCGACCAGTTCCTCGCGCACCTCGCGTCCCTGGACGATGTGCCGCTGGAGCTGGTGGCCGACTTCACCGTCGTGGCTGCCCGGCTGGTAGCGCTCAAGGCGCGTGCACTGCTGCCGCGCCCGGCCGAGCCCGAACCGGCCGGCGAGCCAGAGCCTGATGACCTGGTCCGGCAACTCCAGCTCTACCAGGCGTTTCGGGACGCGGCCCGGGAGCTGCGGCTGCGCGAGCAGCGTGGGCAGCGCGCCTATGCGAGGCCCTCGGTCCCTCCTCCCCCGCCCGCGCGTTCGAAGGTTGTCGCGCTGGACCCGGCGGTGCTGCTCGCCGCGCTGCGGCGCTGGCATCGCCGGGTCGAGCCGCATCCGGCGACACTGCGGCTCCCGCCGGTGATCTCGCTGCGCGTCATGGCACGCCGGCTGCTCTCGCGGCTGCGAGGCGGTGCCCGAACCTTCCGCGAGCTGGTCGGCCGGCGAGCCGATCGCCGAGAGCTGGCGGCCGGCTTCCTCGCGCTCCTTCTCTTGATCCGGCGTGGCACGGTACAGGCCGAGCAGCCGGTACCGTTCGGCGAGATCACCGTGGTACCGCGCGAGCGGCACCTGCGCGAGGCGGCCGCCGATGACTGAGCTCTCCTTCGATCTGGCCGCGCGCTTGGGCGCGCTGCTCTTCGTGAGCGGCGAGCCGGTCGAGCGGGCCGAGCTACGAGAGCAACTCGGGTGCGATGATAGCGCGCTCGACGCAGCGCTGGCGGCGCTGCGGGACCGCTGCCCTGGGTTGGGCCTCGTGCTCATCGAGCACTCCGGGGCCTACCAGCTTGCCACCGCCTCAGACCTGGCCGAGCTGGTCGAGGCGTTCCTTGGGCTGGATCGCCCCGCCAGGCTCTCGGCGGCGTCGCTGGAGACGCTGGCGATCGTGGCCTATCGCCAGCCGGTCACCCGCGCCGAGATCGAGGCGATCCGCGGGGTCGACTCGAGCGCTGCCCTGCAGACGCTGGTTGCCCGCGGGCTAGTGGAGCCGGTCGGCCGGCTGCCCACCGCCGGCCAGCCGATCCAGTACGGCACCACGCCGCAGTTCCTGCAGGCGTTCGGGCTGGCGAGCCTGGATGAGCTGCCGGAGCTGCC
>BEIC01000041.1 GCA_002898875.1 bacterium HR26 | reverse complement strand
CTGGCGGAGGTGCGCGCCCGCGGCTACGCGATCGACCGCGGCGAGACGCTCGCCGACGTCAACTGCTTCGGCGTGCCGATACACGACGCGACCGGGGCAGTCGTGGCCGCGATGAGCATCTCGGTACCGGTGACCCGGGTGACGCCGGAGCGAACCAGCGAGCTGGTCGCGGCGGTGAGCCAGGCCGCGGCGGACCTGTCGCGGCGTCTGGGCTACACCGGTGCCCTGGCCGTGGGAGGCACGACGCCTGGCGGTGCGGTTCGGACCCGATAGCGTGTGCGGCTGTCGTTTGAGGAGGAGGGTAGAGCTATGGTTCACTGGTCGGAGACGCTCCGCACTTCGCTGAGCCGCCGGCAGGTGCTGAAGGGGCTCGCGCTGGCGGGCGGCGCGCTCCTCGCCGCCTGCGCCCCCGGTCGCGAGACGACGCCGACCCCGGCTGTCGGCGGCACGCCCTCGGCCGGCATGAGCTTCGAGGGGGTCGAGGTCAACGTGATCACGTTCACTGGCCCGCAGATCGCGGAGCCGCTCCAGCGCCGGGCACCGGACTTCCAGAAGCTGACCGGCGCCAAGGTGAATGTCATCACCGTGCCGTTCGCCGACCTCTACCAGAAGATCCTCACCGACATCACGACCGGTACCAACAGCTACCATGTCCTGGTCTTCTCGCCGCAGTGGATGGCCGACTTCGTCGAGCCCGGCTACCTCGAGGACCTGACGCCCCGGATCGAGGCGGATTCGGCGCTCGAGTGGGACGACATCGCGCCGTTCTTCCGCAACTTCAGCGCCACCTATGGGGGCCGGATCTACACGATCCCGCTCGACGGCGACTTCCAGATGGCGTACTACCGCACCGATCTCCTGGAGGCCGAAGGGCTCGAGCCACCCCAGACCTGGGAGGACTATCTCTCCATCGCCGAGCACTTCCACGGCAAGGACCTGAATGGTGACGGCGTCCCCGACTTCGGTTCCGGGATCGCCAAGAAGCGCGGCGCGCAGTCGTACTGGATGTTCTGGTCGATCGCCGCGCAGTTCCTCCAGAGCCAGGGGACGCAGCAGGGCTCGTTCTTCGACACCGAGACCATGGAGCCGCTGACCAACAACGAAGCCTTCGCGCGGGCGCTCGAGATCTACAAGGAGACCGGAACCTACGGCCCGCCGGACGAGCTCAATTGGGATGTGGGCGATTCCCGCTCCGCCTTCGTCACCGGCCGCTGCGCGCTGACCGTCGACTGGGGCGATATCGGCACCCTGGCCATCGATCCGGAGCAGTCGAAGGTGAAGGACAAGGTCGGCGCGATCATCCTGCCTGGCACGCGGCAGGTGCTCGATCGCCAGAGCGGCAAGCTGGTCGACTGCGACCAGACGACGTGCCCGCACGCGATCGATGGGGTGAACCACGCGCCCTACGCCGCCTACGGTGGCTGGTCGGGAGCGATCAACAAGGCGGCGCCGGAGCAGGTGAAAGCCGCCGGCTATGCCTTCCTCTCATACATGAGCCAGCCAGCCCAGGCCAATGTGGACGTGACGATCGGGCGCACCGGCTTCAATCCCTACCGGATCTCGCAGTTTAAGAACCTCGACCTGTGGATCAAAGCCGGCATGAGCGAGCAGGCCGCCAAGAACTACCTCGGCGCGATCGAGGCCAGCTTGAACAGCCCGAACATGGTGCTCGACTTGCGCATCCCCGGTACCCAGCGCTATCAGGGCGTCGTGCTGGACACTGTTCTCTCTCGCTTCCTCGCCGGTGAGCTCACGGTCGAGCAGGCCATGGAAGAGCTCACCCAGGGCTGGAACGAGATCACCGACGAGCTAGGGCGGGACAAACAGCTCCAGGCCTACCGGGCCAGCTTGAGCATTCGGTAACGACGGAGCAGGTCAGGTGCGCGACGGCCGGTGGCCGACAACCGTGCAGGCTGACACCGAACGGGCTGCGGCGAGTCGGGGCGTAGCGGCGACCCTCGCGCGCCGCGCCCGCCTCGACCGGGAGAGCGTGCTGCTCTGGGCCGACCGGCAGGCCGGAGCAGTTCTCGTCCTGCCGGCCGTCCTGGTCATCCTGGCGCTGTCGATCTTCCCACTCGTCTTCTCGCTCTACCTGTCCCTCGCGCGGTTCCAGCCGGCGCCCGGTGGCTTCCGTATTCACTTCCTGGGGCTCCTGAACTACCGCAAGCTGCTGCTCGGCTCGGAGCAGGAGCACTTCCTGGGGGTGCTGGCCGCGCTGTCGCCAGGCACATGGGTGGTCTGGGCACTGCTGAGCGCGCTCGCCGTGCTCCTGCTCGCGCGCTCGCTGGTGAGCGCGCCGGTTACGCCGGTTCGGGTGCTCGGCCATGCTATCGTGGCGACGGCTGCGCTCCTCGCGCTCTGGCTGGTCGTGCGGACGCTGGCTCACGGCGGTCGGCCCGGCACGCTGGTCGTCACCTGGATCTACGTGCTCGCCGGCGTTGCCGTCCAGTACCTGATCGGGCTGGGCCTCGCCACGCTCTGTGCCCAGGAGCTGCCAGGGCGGCGCTTCTTCCGGGTCGTCTTTCTCCTGCCGATGATGATCACCCCGGTCGGCGTGGCCTACACCTTCCGCATGCTGACCGACACGGCCAAGGGGCCATTTGCGCCGATCGCTAAGCTGTTCGGCTTCGCCAACGTCTCCTGGGTCAACGACCCCTGGGGCGCGCGCATCGCTGTGATGATCGGCGACCTCTGGCAGTGGACGCCGTTCATGTTCATCGTGCTGCTGGCAGCCTTGGAGAGCCAGTCGCCGGAGCCGATCGAGGCGGCGATCGTCGACGGGGCGAGCCGCTGGCAGATCTTCTGGCACATCACGCTGCCGCAGATTGCCCCGGTGAGCAGCACGCTCGTCCTGATCCGCCTCATCGAGGCCTTCAAGATCTTCGACATGCCCAATGTCTTGACTGCCGGTGGGCCCGGCACGGCGACCGAGTCGCTGACCTTGCACGCCTACGTCCTGTGGCGCGCGCTCGACTACGGCACCTCAGCCGCAGTCGCTTACTCGCTCCTCTTCGTGGTGACGTTCGTGGGCATCGCCTACGTGCGGCTAATCCACCGGCGGGTGGCCGAGGCGCTCTGAGCAGGCGGGAGGAATCGTCGTGGCGCTCCGCGTTCGCCAGACACCGTACGGACCGGGCATGCTCGGGCTGGTCGTATCCTACGCCGTACTGGGGATCTGGACGCTGGTCGTCCTCTTCCCCCTCTACTGGCTCTTCATCACCTCGTTCAAGCTGCCGGTGCAGGTCAACGATGGCCCGGTGTACCTCCCCTTCGGTGACTTCACACCGTCGCTCCACGCCTGGCGCTATATCCTGGTCGATCTGCGCAACGACACCCTGCGGCCCTACGCCAACACGGTGATCGTTGGGCTGACCAGTTCGGTGCTGACGCTCGCCCTCGGCGCGGCTGCCACCTATGGGTTGACCCGGTTCAACTATCGCGTACGGCTGAGCTCGGTCGCCTGGTTCATGGTGGGGATCGCGATTGCCATCGGCGCTGTACGGTTGGGTCTGCCCTGGCCGCTCGCGGTTGCCAGCGGGCTGGCCGTCTTCGTCCTTCTCCGCCTCGCCATGCCTCGCCGCGGTGACGCCACCGGTCGTGCCCTCACCAACGCCGATATCGCCTTCTGGATGATCTCCCAGCGCATGCTCCCGCCGGTCGCCGTTGTCATCCCGATCTACATCCTCTTCCAGCGGCTGGGGATGCTCGATACGCGGGCCGCGCTAGTGGTCTCCTACGTCGCCGCCAACTTGCCGATCGCCGTCTGGCTGCTGCGCGACTACTTTCGCACGATTCCCTTGGAGCTCGAGGAGAGCGCCGCGATCGATGGCGCTACCCGCTACCAGATCCTCTGGTCGATCGTGCTGCCGCTCGCCTTGCCGGGTCTCGTCGCGACCTTCCTCTTCATCTTCGTCCTCGCCTGGAACGAGTACCTGCTGGCGCTCTTCCTCAGCAGCGCCAACGCGCAGACGATGCCGCTGCTCGTGGCGGCCCAGAACGCCACGCGCGGGCCCCAGTGGTGGTACATGTCAGTGCTCATCTTGCTCATGATCGGGCCCGTCATCGCCATGGCGATCGCCCTCGAGCGGTTCATCGCCCGCGGGCTGCTGCTGGGCGCAGTGCGCGGCTGAGCCAGAAGGCGCGGCCGTTGTGGCAGGGAACGAAGGGAGGGCAGATGCCTGAGCTAGCCGGGCGGATCGCGATCGTGACCGGCGCGGGGTCGGGGATCGGGCGGGCCATCGCGCACCGCTTCGCGGCGGCGGGCGCGGCCGTCGTCGCCGCTGACCTGAACCTCGCTGCGGCGGAGGAGACCGCGACTAGCTTCCCCGAGCAGATCGTGCCATATCAAGTCGACGTCACCGACGAGCCCAGCGTCCAGCGGCTCGTGCAGGCGACGCTGGAGCGCTTCGGGCAGATCGACATCCTCGTCAACAACGCGGGGATCGGCACGACGAAGGACATCGTCGAGACCGACCTGGAGGAGTGGGAGCGCGTCTTTGCCGTCAACGTGCGCGGGGTCTTCCTCTGCTGCAAGCACGCGCTCCCCAGCATGCTGGCGCGCCGGCACGGCGTCATCATCAACATGGGCTCGGTGGCCGGGCTCATCGGCATCCCCCAGCGGGCTGCCTACTGCGCCAGCAAGGGCGCGGTCGTTACCCTGACCAAGCAGATCGCCGTCGCCTACGTCAAGCAGGGCATCCGCTGCAACTGCATCTGCCCGGGGACGGTGGATACCCCCTGGGTGGAGCGGCTCGTGGCCCAGACGCCCGACCCGGAGGCCACCCGGCGCGCCCTCGAAGCCCGCCAGCCGATGGGCCGGCTGATCCGGCCGGATGAGGTGGCGGCCGCCGCCCTCTACCTGGCCTCCGACGAGGCCACCGCCGTCACCGGCTCGATCCTGGTCGTCGACGGCGGCTGGATGGCCCAGTAAAGTGAGGAAGGAGCACGCGCCGTGAAGTGCTACGGCCTCACGCTCTGCCTCCGCGACGACCCTGAGGCGATCGCCGCCTACGTCCGCCACCACCAGGCGGTTTGGCCCCAGGTCTGCGCCCGCATCCGCGAGGTCGGCATCCACACGATGCGCATCTTCCTGCGCGGCCGGCGCCTCTTCATGTACATCGAGACCGCCGACGACTTCGACCTGGCGCGGGACTTCGCCCGTGTCAATGAGGATCCGGCCTCGGCCGAGTGGAACCGGCTGATGGCGACGCTCCAGGAGCGGGCGCCGGAGGCGAACCCGGACGAGTGGTGGGCGCCGATGGAGCTGGTCTTCGACCTCGACTGGCCCCAGCACCGGCACGGGCCGGGCGCGAGCGGCAGAGCGGAGGGGGCGCCATGAGCACACTGGCCCTGCCCCGCCGCCGGCTCGGGCGTACCGGCCTCGAGGTCAGCGCCCTCTGTGCCGGCTGCGCGCCGCTCGCCAGCATGCCGGAGACCTTCGGCTACGCGGTGCCCGAGGAGCAGGCGCTGGCCACCCTCCGCGCCGTCTTCCGTAGCCAGATCACGTTCATCGATACCGCCGCGGCCTACGGCGACGGCGAGAGCGAGCGCCGCATCGGGATCGTGCTCCGCGAGCTCGGAGGCCTGCCGCCCGGGTACGTCCTCGCCACCAAGGCCGACCGCGACCTCGCCACCCGCCGCTTCGACGCCGACCAGGTGCGGCGCTCGGTGGAGCGCAGCCTGCGGCTCCTCGGGCTCGACCGGCTGCAGCTCGCCTACTTCCACGACCCGGAGCACGCCGGGCTGTCGGTCGCCGAGGCCATGGCGCCCGGCGGCCCGGTCGAGGCGCTCCTCCGGCTGCGGGACGAGGGCGTCGTCGCGCACGTCGGCGTCGCCGCCGGGCCGGTCGACATGCTCATCGCCTACGTCGAGACCGGGGCCTTCGAGGTCGTCATCACCCACAACCGCTACACCCTGCTCAACCGCACCGCCGAGCCGCTGATCGCCCGCGCGGCCGAGCTGGGCGTGGCCGTCGTCAACGCCGCACCGTATGGCAGCGGGATCCTGGCCAAAGGGCCGGGCGCCTACCCGCGATACGCCTACCGCGAGGCGCCCCCGGCGCTGGTCGAGCGCGCCCGGCAGCTCGAGGCGATCTGTGACCGCCATGGTGTGCCGCTGGCGGCGGCTGCGCTCCAGTTCTCGCTGCGCGATCCCCGCATCAGCGCCACGATCGTCGGCATGAGCCGGCCGGAGCGGGTCGACGAGACGGTGCGGCTGGCGACGCTGCCGATCCCCGAGGCACTCTGGGAGGAGCTTGCGACGGTGCCGCCGCTGGAGGAGGACCCGCAGACGGGCCAACCGGCCCGCGTGAGGCCGTAGCCGGGCTGGCACAGAGGGCAGGAGGGAGGCGCGATGCCGATCGACACCACGCCGGTCGTCGATACCCACGTCCATGTCTGGGACATCGAGCGCTCCGACCTCTACTGGATGACGCCGGAGCTTGAGCATCTCCTCCGTCCGCTGCGGCGCACGTTCACGCCCGACGACCTCGATCCCCTCCGGCGCGCCGTCGGCGTCGACCAGGTCGTGATCGTCCAGGCGGCCCGCTCGGCCTGGGATCACGCCTGGTGGTTCCGGCTCGCCGAGACCTACCCCTGGATCACCGGCGTCGTCGGCTGGGTCGACCTGGAAGCGCCGGAGGTCGGCGAGCAGCTCGACCGTTACCGGCAGCATCCCAGCTTCCGCGGCGTCCGCGCCACGGCTGAGAAC
The DNA here is from genome assembly GCA_002898875.1 of bacterium HR26. Taxonomy (GTDB): domain Bacteria; phylum Chloroflexota; class Chloroflexia; order Thermomicrobiales; family Thermomicrobiaceae; genus Thermalbibacter. The sequence continues at coordinate 7,685 of BEIC01000041.1, read as the reverse complement.
GTGCCCGACCCGGACTGGCTGGCGCGCCCGAGCGTGCGGCGCGGCATCCGCGCGGTGGCCGAGCGCGGCCTCACACTGGATCTCCTGGTGCGGACCGAGCACCTTCCGCACGTCCCGCGCCTGGCCGAGGAGAACCCGGATCTGCGCCTGGTGGTCGACCACCTGGCCAAGCCGCCGATCGCCAGCGGCGAGCTGACCCTCTGGCGCGAGCGGATGGCGGCCCTGGTGCCCTACCCGAACATCTGGTGCAAGGTCTCGGGCTTGCTGACCGAAGCCGGCCCGAGTCCGACCGCCGAGGCGATCCGCCCGGTCGTCGCGTTCGCCCTGGAGCAGTTCGGAGTTTCCCGGTTGCTGTGGGGGAGCGACTGGCCGGTCAGCACCCTGGCGGCCGACTACGTCGCGACCTTCCACACGCTGCTCGAGGCGCTCGGCCCGCTCGCCGAGCGCGACCGCGCGGCGCTCTTCGGCGGCAACGCGCTGCGCGTCTACCGCCTACCCGCCGGCGACTCGCCCGGTGGCCTACGCTCGGCACCATGAAGGTTTCGCTCCCCTGAGGCTCAACGGCGGCCACCGGCTCGCGAACCTGCGGGCGCGGTCGGAATCTACTCGGAAGACACGCGGAGCACTAGGCCGAGACTGCCATCGACGCGCACGCGCTGGCCGTCAGTGAGCCGGCGGGTGCCGTCGACAGTCGCCATCACCGCCGGGATGCCGTACTCGCGCGCCACGATGGCCGCGTCGATGCTTCTGCGCGTGCCTGCGTTCAGGAGACCGCGCTCGGAACCAGATACTCCTCCAGCATCATGCTATCGCTGACCTTGTAGAGCCCGAACGGTACCAGCTCGCCCACCTGCCAGCGCCCATGCTGCAGGCGGTCGCCGGCCTGCCGGGCGCGTTCCACCACGGCCCGCCCGAGAGCGAGCTGCCCGGGTTCCCACGCTCGCAGGGCCGAAGGCACGTTACCTTGGTGGGCCTTGAGTGCCATGGCCAGTTGATAGGCATCTTCGGCAGCCTTGGCGGTGCCGGCCGCCGCGTGGGGGCGCGGCCGGAAGGCTGCGTCTCCTAGCAGGCAGGCCCGCCCGAAGACCATCCGGGATACCTCCACGTCGGCGATGACCTCGATGAACGGCTCGGCCGTCAGCGTGATGATCTCCGCGAAGGGCGGTGGCAGCGCAGCTCTGGCGTCGGCGTGGAGGCGCGCGATGTGGCGGTCGGCGACGAAGCCAGCCGGAACCGAGGCGGTGAACCGGCGCCCATCGCGGCCGATCAGCAGGTCTTCCAGGGCAGGCCGATCGACGTTCCGGTACCAGAGCCAGTTCATGAGCCGCCGGCCGGGCTCGACAGTCCCGTCCCGGCTCGGGACCGGGTAGGCCAGCGTATGGCCGTCGTCCAGCAAGTGATACGTAATGGCCGCATGAAAGAGATCGAACGTCTCCGGCCGGAGCTGTTCCTCGCTGACGGTTCCCCGCCAGGCGATGTAGCCGGCGTATGCCGGAGTGCAGCCCGGAGCCAGCAACCGCCGCCCGGCCGAGTTGACCCCATCGGCGAAGACGACCAGATCCCCGCGCTCGACCCGGCCGCTCGCGAACCTGACGCGCGCCTCGTGCTCGTCCTGCTCGATCCCGATAGCCTCCTCGCCGAGCAGATAGCGTGCCCGGTCGAAGCAGTCCAGGAGACTCCGGTAGATGACGTTGTAGGCTGACGACCACCAGCTCGTCGTCGTTGTCGAGAGGATCTCGCCGTCTCGTCCCAGGTACTGGAGCGCGCGGATCGGCGCGGCGATGCGGCGAAGGTCAGCGACCTTCCTGGTCAGGAAGTAGCGAACCGTCGCCGGGTTGAGGACGATGCCAGCCCCCCGGTCTTCCAGGAGTACGGAGGACCGCTCGAAGACGACCACGTCGCAGCCGATGTCGCGGAGCCAGACGGCCGCGCTCAACCCCCCGAGCGATCCCCCGACGACGATCACCCGTATCGGTCGATGGCGCCCGGCGTCCGTGTCAGGCTGGGACGCCGGGCCGCCACTCCACATGACACCATTCCCTTCCGAAGTCTCCGAGCCCTTCGCACCCGGTGGAGGTCACCACGACGGTGTCTTCCAGTTTCACGTGGCCCACCTCCGGATGCCGGTACTCGGCCTCGATCGAGACGACCATGCCGGGCTCGAGCGTCTTCTCGGTTTCGGGGTTGAACACCGGGAGTTCGTTGCTGACCAGTCCCAGTCCGTGGGCGATGAAGTTGCCGAGCTCTCCCCAGCGGTTCCCCCGGATGGACTCCCAGCCGAGCCGGTGGATCTCCCGGCAGGGTACCCCTGGCCCGATGGCATCCCGCACCCGGCGCTGCACCTCCAGGCAAGCATCGAACAGCTCGAGGGCCAGCGACGGCGCTTCGCCCATCGAGGCCATCCGGGCGAGATCCGCCAGATACCCGTTCAGCTCAGCCACGGTATCGACGTTGATGATCCGGCCGGGATCCCACGTCCGGTCCGAAGGGTACCGGTTGTAGCTCGGGCCGATCCCGGCGAAGGTGAAGATGCGATGGAGGCCGCGGCTCGCCATCTCCAGCTCCAGCCGCTCCTCCACCCGCCTGGAGGTTTCACCCGGCTGAGCCCCGGCCAGCGTTGCCCGGATCGCCTGCGCCGTCCGGTCGTGAACCTCTCGGATCGTCTCGATCTCCCGGGGGCTCTTGACCGCCCGCAGCTCGGCCAGCACCGGGGTCGCATCCACGAACGTCGCCTCCGGCAGCTCCTGGCGGAGCACGTCGAAGGCCTCTACCGGCAGGAAGGCCCGCTCGATCCCGATCCTCGCCCCGCTCAGCCCGAGCTTCCGTACCACCTGAGCAGCCTCACCGGCAATGAGCCCGGCGACGCTCCGCCGCAGCTCGTGTACCCAGTGCCGGTCCTGCACCCATAGAGTGTCGAAGACCTCGAGGGCCTGGACCTCGTCGACGTCGGGCACCGATACCCCGACGTAGAACGCCTGCTCCAGCTTCCCACGCGGGATCCCGAGCGCCGGCATGTACTGGGACAGGCCGATCGGCTCTAGCCGCTTGAAGGTGGGGAGATAGTATCCTCCCGTGAGGTACCGGACGTTGTGCCGGCTGGTCGCCAGGATCAGGTCGATCCCGGCCCCGGCCATCAGGCGCTCGAGCCGCTCGGCATCGAAGGGGAACATCGTCACAGCCCTCCCTCTCAGGCGACCGACCGCATGGCGGTTCGGCTGAAGTCCTCGATCATCCGGAGCATGTGATCCACGTCCGCGCAGGCGTACAGGTCGAAGGTGACGAATTCCGCTCCCAGGCGCTGGACGAACCGGAGGTCGTCCGCGACCTGATCCGGAGACCCCTCGAAGAGCGCGCGCCCCTCGCCGGCTGGGCGATCGGTCAGGTTCAGGAGATTCCGGGGGCAGAAGGCCGGTGGCCGGCAGCCCAGGCGATTTGCCTCCTCGCGCAGCAGGTTCACCCCGGCTTCCATCTGGCTGCGGTCGAGGCCGAGCGGGTGCCAGGCGTCACCGAAGGTGATCGCCCGCCGTATCGAGGGTCGCGAGACGGCGAAGAGCGCGCTGGCGACCCAGACAGGTGGGCGTGGCTGCTGCACCGGCCTCGGCGCGAACCCAACGCGCTGGAAGCTGAAGTACCGGCCGTCGAAGTCGAAGGTCTCCGCGGACCAGGCGGCCTGCATGAGGGCGAGGTACTCATCGCTGAGCCGGCCCCGCTCGTGGAACGGGGCCTTCAGCACCCGGAACTCGGCCTCGTCCCAGCCTACCCCGACCCCGCAGATGAAGCGCCCGCCGGACACCTGATCCACTGTCGCGGCGGCCTTGGCGACTGCCAGCGGATGCCGGTACGGCAAGACGATGACGCTGGTTCCGAGCTTGATCCGGCTCGTCTTCCCGGCTAAGTAGGCCAGCAGGCTGAGCGGATCTGGCCAGGAGGGACCGTAGTGCTCGACGGTGGCCGGCATAGCCACTACGTGATCCGGGATGAAGACTCCGTCCCAGCCGAGCTCCTCGGCCCGGCAGGTCAATCGCTCGGCGTCTTTGACGCTCAGACGCCAGATCGGGAGGATAATGCCGAACTTCATCTCCTGACCTCCTGGCTAGGCTTGGCGACCTCGCGCCTCGTCGATCCAGCGGAGGATCTTCTCCGGCGTGATCGGCACCTCGTTGACCCGCACGCCGAAGGGAGCGAGGGCGTCCTCGATCGCCGCGGAGACCACCGCTGGGGTCATCATGCGCCCGCCTTCCCCCGCGCCTTTGATGCCGTAGGGGGTGAAGGGCGAGGGGGTCTCCTGGTGGCCGATCTCCACCTTCGGCACCTCCATCGCGGTCGGGATCAGGTAGTCCATGTAGCTGCCGGTGAGGAGCTGGCCATCCGGACTGTAGACGTACTGCTCGTACATCGCCGTGCCCAGGCCCTGGGCGACGCCGCCGATGATCTGCCCGTTCAGTGACCGGGGGTTTACCACGGTGCCGGCATCGTGGACGGCCACGTACTTGAGGAACGTATGCTGGCCCGTCTCGATGTCCACCTCCACTGCCGCGATGTGGCAGGCATGACCGACGAAGGGGTAGAACACGCCCAGGTTCTTCCGATCGGGGGCGGGCATGGTGGTATAGGGGTGATCGAAGGTGTAGTCGGCCTCGAGGCCGCTCTCCTCGATATCCGGCGGCAGGTCCAGCTTGAACAGATAGGCCAGCGTCGCTACCTCCTGGAGGGTCATGGCCTTCTCGGGCGTACCCCGGACCCGGATCTTGCCCTCGGCGAACTCCAGATCCTCCGGCGCGACCTCCAGCTTGTGGCTGGCGATCTTGAGCATCTTCTCTTTGATGCGCCGTGCGGCTCCCTGGATCGCCCCGGCGACCATGATGGTGAAGCGGCTCCCGCCCGGACCGGTCGCCGGGAGCCCGCCGGCCGAGCCGCCGTAGATCACACTCACCTGGGATGGGTCGATATCGAACTCCTCCGCCACCACCTGGGCAACCATCGTCTCCGGGCTCTGGCCCCAGAAGGCCTGGGAGTAGAGGGTTGCGGTGATGTTCCCCATCGGGTCCATTTTCAGGGTGACGCTCTCCGGACTGGAGGTGATCCCGGTGGGCTGGTCGAACCAGAACCAGAACTCGGTAGCGCTGAAGACGCTCCGCTCCTGGGCGCTGATCAGGCCGATCCCGACGTAGCGTCCCTCCTCGCGGGCTCGTCGCTGCATCTCCCGCAGGCCCTGGTAGTCGGCGAGCTGCAGCGCCTTCTCCAGGACGCCCGGATAGTTGCCGCTGTCGTACATGTTGCCGGTCGGGATAAAGTAGGGGAACTCGTGGGGCTGGATGAAGTTCTTGCGGCGGATCTCGACCGGATCCATGCCGAGCTCGCGGGCCACCAAGTCGACCATCCGCTCCACGACCCAGTTGGTGACCTCGGAGCCGAAACCGCGGTATGCTCCCTGCTGGCACTTGTTGGTCAACACCGCGTAGAGCTCGTATTGGACGCTCTTGATCTTGTACGGCCCTACCACCTGCGCCAGCGAGTTGCCGTGCGTGCCCACGCCGAACTGGATATACGCCCCGTAGTCGTCGACGACCTTCACCCGCAGGCTGCGCAGAGTGCCATCCCGCATGGCGGCCATCTCGACGTCGTAGATCCGGTCGGAGCCGTGGTGGTCGGAGGTCGTGATGTTGTCGATCCGATCCTCGACGAACTTCACCGGCCGCCCGACCAGCTTGGCCAGCATTCCGGCCAGGATCGGCACGCGCACGGCCCAGAACTTGGAGCCGAAGCTCCCGCCGGCCGGGCAAGGGATCAGGTTGAGCTTGTTGGACGGGATCTTCAGCGTGTTCGCCATCAGGAACAGCAGGAACGTGAACGTCACCGAGTTGCAGTAGATGGTCATCATCCCGGTGGCCGGGTTGTACTGCGCCACCGCGCCGACCGTCTCCAGCGGCTGGGCGCCGGACCGATGCCAGCGCAGGTGATCCCGGACTACCACCTCGGCCTCGGCGAAGTCCCGCTCCACGTCTCCGAAGACGAAGGTCCGGCTGTAGGCCACGTTGGTGCCGAGCGGCTCGTGGACCAGCGGCGCGCCCGGCTTCATGGCCTCCACGGGGTCTACGACTACCGGCAGCGGCTCGTAGTTCACCTCGATCAGCTCGCAGGCATCCTCAGCGATGTAGCGATCGGTGGCTACTACAGCCGCCACCGGCTCGCCCATGTACCGGACCTTGTCGGTCGCCAGGACCCACCACGTGTGCTTCGACGGGTCCGGGCCGAAGTCCGGCATCGGGTTGGTGAGCTCCTTGATCTCCTGGCCGGTGACCACCGCCAGCACGCCGGGCAGGCTGCGGGCCTTGCTGGCGTCGATCGACGCGATGCGGGCGTGCGCCAGCGGGCTGCGCAGAATGGCCGCATGGACCATTCCCGGCAGAACCAGGTCGGTCACGTACTCACCGCGCCCCAGGAGGAGGCGAGGATCTTCCACGCGGGGGATACTCTGACCGATCCACTTGCGGGCAGGTGCCTGAGTAGCCATCTTCGCTCTCCCTTACCGGCTGGCGATGGCCATCCGAGTGGCCGCGTCCTGGATGGCTTCGACGATGAACTGGTATCCGGTGCAGCGGCACAGGTTCCCGGCAATCGCCTCGCGGATCTCCTCTTCGGTCGGGTTCGGGTTCTCCTGGAGAAACTCGTAGGCACGCATGAGCATCCCAGGCGTGCAGAAGCCGCACTGCAAGCCCTGCTTGTCGCGGAAGGCCTCCTGCAGCGGGTGGAACTGCGAATCCCGCGCCAGCCCTTCGACGGTCATGATCTCGGCTCCATCGGCCTGGACGGCGAAGACGAGGCAGGAGCGCACCGTACGCCCGTTGAGGATGACCGTGCAGGCGCCGCAGACCCCGTGCTCACAGCCCAGGTGGGTACCCACTAGACCGAGATGGTCACGCAGAAAGTCGGCCAGCAAGAGCCGGGATTCGACGCGAGCCTCGTAGGGTACGCCGTTCACCGTGACCCTGATCGCATGCAGATCTGCCATTGGAGTCATCTCCCTTCGGTCGCGCGCCGGTGCGCCTCGGCCAGGGCTCGCCGGACGAGTACCGCCGCCACCCGCCGGCGGTAGTCGGCCGACGCGTGCAGGTCGGAGTCGGGGTTGATCTCCTGAGCCGCGATCTCGCCGGCCTCCCGGAAGCGCTCCTGGCTCGGACTGGCTCCGGCCAGCGCACCCTCGGCTCGGCTGGCGCGAACCGGCTTCGGGCCTGCGCCGCAGAGCGCCAGCGATGCCCGCTCGACCCGTCCATCGGGAGCCAGGGTGATCACAGCGGCGACGCCGACGATCGCGAAGTCGCCGTGCCGGCGGGACAGCTCGAGGAAGGCCCAGCCGGTGCCAGGTGGCAGCCGGGGAATGCGGACCTCGACCAGCAGCTCGTCCGGCGCCAGTGCAGTGCTCAGCGGGCCGAGGAAGAACTCCCCGGCCGGGATCGTCCGGGTTCCGGCGGGTCCTCTGGCTACCAGCTCGGCTCCGAGCGCGATCGCGACCGCTGGAAGCTCGGCCGCCGGGTCGGCGTGAGCCAGCGCCCCGCCGACGGTACCCCGGTGGCGAATCGTCGGGTGGCCGGTGAACCTCAGCGCCTCGGTGAGAAGAGGGGTCGTGCGGCTCACGAGCTCGGATCGCTCGGCCTCGAACTGGCGTGTCATGGACCCGATGGCGA
>BEIC01000040.1 GCA_002898875.1 bacterium HR26 | reverse complement strand
GATGCGCACCCAGGGCACCCCGGCCCGGGCTGCGTCATCGAGGTAGCGCTCCAGGCGTTGGATCGCGTCGGCGGCGCGCATCCCCCGCAAGTGCAGCTCGGGCTCGACCCGCGGCGGTGGCGGCGCCGCGATCGTCACCGGGCGGGTGGGCCGCGACTCGGGAGTGCCGGCAACCTTGCGCAGCAGGCTCAGCGGCTGGCGCACCCGGAAAGCCCCCACCTGGATCTCGGCCTCGTCGCCGTCGTGCAGCGCCACCAGCTCGCCCTGCAGCCCGAGCGTGGGCACCTCCACCTGGTCGCCCACCCGAATCGCATCCGGCTGGATCACCGCCCGGCGGCGCCGGGCTGCCGCCCGCACGCTCCGGCGCGCCGACTCCAGCGCCTGCGCGGCCTGCTCGATCTCGACCGGCTGGGGGCGCTCCTCCCGCGCCGCCTGGCGGCGGAGGTGCCGGAGCAGCTCGCGGGCCTCGGCCAGCTCGATCTCGACCTCGGCCAGCGCCTCCTCGCGCGCCCGGCGCCGCTCCAGCTCCGCCTCGCGCAGCAGCTCCTCAGCCTGCCGGCGCAGAGCTTCGGCCTCGGCCCTGGCTCGGCGCGCCTCCTCGAGCTGTCGCTCAGCCGCCTCGCGGCGTCGCCGGATCTCGACCAGCAGCTCTTCTGCCCGCTCGGCGGCCGGGTCGAGGTAACGCCGGGCCTCCTCGATCACCGCCTCGTCGAGGCCCAGGCGCCGCGCGATGACCAGCGCATTCGACTGCCCCGGCACGCCGGTGACCAGCCGGTAGGTGGGTATGAGCGTCTTCAGGTCGAACTCCACGCTCGCGTTCTCCAGCCCGGGCATGGTGTAGGCGAACGCCTTCAGCTCGGGGTAGTGAGTGGTCACCACGCCAAGGACGCCCAATTCGAGGAGACGGGAGAGGATCGCCCGGGCCAGCGCCGCGCCCTCCTGGGGATCGGTGCCGGCCGCCAGCTCGTCGAGCAGTACCAGGCTGTCGGCGTCGGCGCTGCTCAGCGTGGCCACGATCCGGGTCATGTGGGAGGAGAACGTCGAGAGACTCTGCTCGATGCTCTGCTCGTCGCCGATGTCGGCGAAGATGGCCGGGAAGACGCTCAGCCCTGAACCCTCGGCGGCCGGGATGAACAGCCCGCTCTGCGCCATCAGCGCCAGCAGGCCCACAGTCTTGAGCGCCACCGTCTTGCCGCCGGTGTTCGGCCCGGTGATGACTAGGATACGGTAGGACTCCCCGAGCGAGATGTCGATCGGCACGACCGTCGCCGGGTCCAGCAGCGGGTGGCGAGCCTGGCGCAGCAGCACCCGGTGGCGCGGGTGACCGCCGTCGCCGGCCGGGCCGCTCGCCTCGAGGAGCTGGGGCTCAACGGCCCGCTGGTCGAACGCCAGGCGAGCCTTGGCCAGCGCCAGGTCGACGGCAGCGGCCGCTTCCACTGTGCGGTAAAGGTCGTCGGCAGCCGCCGCGATCTGATCGGTCAGGGCGCGGAGGATGCGCTGGATCTCATGCTCCTCGGCGAGCTGCAGCTCGCGCCACCGGTTGTTGAGTTCGACGACCTCCAGCGGCTCAATGAAGAGGGTTTGCCCGCTGGCCGAGACGTCGTGCGTGACCCCGGCCACCAGGTTGCGGCGATCGGCACGCACCGGAATCACGTAGCGGCCCTCGCGCATGGTGATGATCGGATCCTGGATCGCCTGGGCGACGTTCGTGCTCGCCAGCAGCCGGCGAAGCCGCTCGAGCAGCCGCTCGTGGGCCTGCTTCAGCTCGCGCCGGATCTCGGCCAGCCGCTCCGAGGCGGTGTCGAGGATCTCAGCGCGCGGCCCGACGGTGCGCGCGAGATCCGCCTCCAACCGGCTGAGCTCCGGGATCGCGAGAGTGAACTCGGCGAGCCGCGGGTAGCGCTCGGCCCAGTTCGGAAGCGTGAAGAAGGCTCGGGCCAGCGCACGTGCCGCCTGCACCGCGTCGAGCGTCTCGCGTAGCTCGGCCGGGCTGAGAAGCTGTCCACGCTCGGCCCGCTGGAGGATCGGCCGGATATCCCGCATGCCGCCGACCCCGAAGCGCGGATGCTCGGTCAGCAGCGCCACCGCCTCGCGGGTGACGCCGAGCAGGTACGCGACCTGCTCGGGATCGCCCGTCGGGCCGAGCTCATGGGCGCGTTCAGCCGCGACCGAGAACTGGCACCGCTGGGCCAGCAGCTCGCGCACGCGGTCGAACTCGAGAACTCGCAGGAGGTCGCTCGCCACGGTGAACGCCTTTTCCATCGCTCCAGTGTCTGTCGTCGTCACGGTATCGGTGTGAGGGAGCGTATGTCGCTCGTCTCCAGGGCAAGCGTATCGCGTCGCGTCGCGCGCCGCACACCGCCCGCGGCGGTCCCCAGGTCCTCACGCTCGCCGGGAACTTACGATGGCGGCCGGAGGACTGCCGGCGGCTCGCCGGGCAGCCATTCGACCGTCAACCGGTAGAGAGTCGGTGCGACCCGGAGCGCAGCCGGGGCCAGCAGGGACCTATCCAGCTCCCGGTTGAGCAGTTGCCCGAACCGATCCTGTGGAAGTTGATGAATCGTTCCACTGGCCACCTGAACCACCGCCGCCGTCACCCCGGTCGCGAAGACGAACGCCAAGAGCGACAACAGCAGTACGCCGAGCGCGCCGGTCCGCAGCGCGGTCAACCGGCGCGTCGGCACCGGTGCCACCTGAAACGAGCGCAGCATGAGCAGCACGGCTGCAGCGGCCAGCAGCGCGGCGGTAATCACGAAGGCCATGAGCTCCGAGGCCCAGGTCGACATCGACGGCGCGATCGAGCGCAAGGCACCGGCCAGCGGCTCGGTGAAGAGCGCCGCGCCGACCATCGCGGCGAAGAGAGCGACCAGGCCGACCAGCGTCCGGCCGATGCCGCCGAGAAACGCCAGCGTGTAGGCGCCCAGAAAGACGACGATAATCAGAATATCGGCTATCGGCACCGGTGCTCCTTGTCCCCTCCGCGACCCATCCGTCGCCGCCGATCGAATTGCCCCTTGACACGAACATCTGTTCGCTCGTATAGTATAGCCTGAGGTGGCTCTTCGTACGCAGTGGAGCGAGGGAGACGATGCCCCGAGCCCTCAGCCAGCGACAGCGAGCGATTCTCGATTACATCGAGCGCTTTCTGGATGAGAACGGCTACCCGCCGACCATCCGCGAGATCCAGCACGATCTGAACATCTCCTCGACCAGCGTGGTCGATTATAACCTGAACGTACTCGAGCAGCGCAACCTTATCCGGCGTAACCGGAACATCTCGCGCGGCATCGAGCTGGTCGGTCGCCGCAGTGCCGAGAAGCGCGTCGTCCGGATCCCGCTGGTCGGGCAGATCGCTGCCGGCCAGCCGCTGCCGGTCCTGGAAGAGGTCGATCCAGCGACGGTAAATGACCACATCGAGCTCAGCGTCGACCTCGTCGGGAAGCAGCAGGATGGCCTCTTCGCGCTCAGGGTTAAGGGGTTCTCGATGGTCGACGCCCTCATTAGCGACGGGGACATCGTCGTGCTGCGGCGCCAGCAGACGGCGGAGAACGGCGAGACCGTTGCCGTCTGGCTGCGCCGCGAACAGGAGACGACGCTCAAGCGCTTCTACCACGAGGGGGATCGCATCCGCTTGCAGCCTGCCAACGCGATGATGGACCCGATCTACACGACGCCGGACAACGTCGAGATCCAGGGCAAGCTGGTGACTGTCCTGCGCTCCGTCTCCTAACCTCGACCGTCCCTTGCCACCGGACTCGATTACGGATGCGCTGGTGGCATGTGCTCTGGTCACCGCCCCCTGACTCCCGAACAGTACGTGCTACTGGAGCCCGCAGTCGACCTCATCCCCGCTTCAACACCTCCCCCTGACCTGAGCGCAAAGGGCTACCTGTGTGGCTGCCAGTGCGGCACGCGCCGCCTCGATGTCGACGATACTGTCTCAGCTCAGATACTGGCGGCCCCGGAGCATAGGAATTCAGTCCGGCTTGGTGTCCCGCGCTCTTGACCTTCTAGGAGCCGTCCCTTAGTATCTGACGCGGCGAAATCTGTACGAACACCCTGAAGTGTATGGAGCGAAGGGGAGGACGATAGGTGGATATCGGCCGAGCAATCACGTACGTGTTTCAAGATCCCCAGTGGCTCAAGAAGGTGCTGATCGGTGGGCTGCTCTTTTTCATCCCGATCATTGGCTGGCTGATCATCGGTGGCTACTGGCTGCGCGTGATCCGCCAGGTGGCCCAGGGGAACGACGTGCCTCTGCCGGAGTGGAACGACTTCGGCGGCGATCTGGTGCGCGGTCTGAAGGGATTCGTCGTCTACGTGGTGTGGGCGTTGCCGGTCATCGTGCTGGCTGTCTGCACCGGCGCGCTCGGCGCGATCGGCGACGCGACGGCTTCCAATGCCGCCAGGACGACGTCAGCGCTCCTGGCGCTGGCGGGTAATTGCCTTTCCTTCATCATCTCGATCGTCATCGCGTTCTTTCAGCCGCTGTTCTACAGCCGCCTGGCGGTCTCCGAGCAGATCGGCGACGGCCTCGCCTTCGGGGCCATCTTCAACGAAGTGCAGGGCCGCTTCGTCGACCTGCTCGTCGTTCTGCTCGTGGCATTCGTGATCAGCCTGGTGGCGTCGTTCGGCCTGCTCCTGTGCCTCATCGGCATCGTGTTCACGAGCTTCCTCGGCTACGTCATGACGTGCCATCTCTACGGCCAGGTGCGCCGTCGGATCATGGGAACCCAGGCTGAGCCGCTCGCGCCGTCGCCGGCGTTCTAGCACGGCGGACGGAGCTGGCGTCCGTGACCGCCACCACAGCGGCGCGCTCGCCGCGCCGCGATGCGGGTCTCCCCGGACAGCGTGTGGGCTGGCCGCGTGGCCTGGTCTCCCAGATCGGCTGAAGGAAGTTGCTATAACTTGACGCAATGACGTATAATCGGCTCGAGATCGATCGCCATCTCGTGCTGCGGGCCGGGTGAGCCATGGAGTTCAAGGACTACTACAAGATCCTCGGCGTGCCGCGCGACGCCGACGAGAAGACCATCAAGGCGGCCTACCGGCGGCTGGCGCGCAAGTACCACCCGGACGTCAACAAGGGGGATCCGAAGGCCGAGGAAAAGTTCAAGGAGATCAACGAGGCCTACGAGGTCCTCAAGGACCCGGAGAAGCGCGCCAAGTACGACCAGTTCGGCGCCGACTGGGAGCGCTACCAGCAGGCGGCGGGCGCACGCGCCGAGACGACCGACTTCTTCGAGTGGCTGTTCGGCAGCCGGCCGGGCGCCGAGACGCGCTACGAGCGTCGCGAGCGGGCCGGGCAAGGGTTCTCTGACTTCTTCGACCTCCTGTTCGGCGAGTTCGGCGAGGCCTTCGGCCGCACCGGCACCCGCGAGCGGCGGCGCGTGCGGCAGCGCCCGCAGCGCGGCCAGGACTACGAGCACCCGATCGAGGTCTCGCTGCGCGAGGCCTACCACGGCGCCACGCGCCGGCTGGACGTCAAGGTCGACGAGCGCTGCCCGGCCTGCGGCGGCAGCGGGCTCAACGGCCGCGGCATCTGTATGACCTGCCAGGGAACCGGCTTCGTCAGCCGGACGAAGACGCTCGAGGTCAAGATCCCGCCCGGCGTGCGCGACGGCTCGCGCGTCCGGATCGCCGGACAGGGAGGGCCAGGCATCGACGGCGGCCCGCCTGGCGACCTCTACCTGCGGGTCGTCCTCCTGCCCGACCCGCGCTTCGAGCTGGACGGTGACAACCTGCGGACCGAGGTCGAGGTGCCGCTCTATACCGCCCTGCTCGGCGGCGAGGTAGTGGTGCCGACGCTCGACCGGCCGGTCGTGCTCCGCATCCCGCCGGAGACGCAGAACGGCCAGGTCTTCCGCTTGCGCGGCAAGGGCATGCCCTCACTCAAGGGCGACCAGCGCGGCGATCTGCTGGTCCGGGTGAAGGTCGTGCTGCCGACGAAGCTGACCCCGGAGGAGCGGCAGCTCTTCGAGCGCCTGCGCGAGCTGCGCGAGTCCCGCGTGCGGGCCTGAACCAAGCGCCGATTTCCGTACCACGAGAGCCGGCTGGGCCACTCCTGCTCTCCTATCGCGGCCGCCCCGCCGTGCTATAGTTTTGCGCGGCCCGCAGGACAATTGAGGGTCTGCGGGGACTGAAGCGAGAAGGGGACGACCATGCCCGCCACGATCATCCTCGGTGGCCAGTGGGGCGATGAGGCAAAGGGCAAGATCACCGATACCCTGGCGGCCCAGGCCGATATGGTGATTCGCCCAAACGGTTCAACCAACGCTGGCCACACCGTCGTGACCGATCAGGGCGTGTTCAAGTTCCACCTCGTGCCATCGGGTATCCTCTACCCGCACTGCACCTGCGTCATCGGGGCCGGCGTCGCTGTTTCGCCGCCAGATCTGATCCGGGAGATCGAGGCGCTCCACGAGCGCAAGCTCGACCTGGGGCGCCTCTTCCTGAGCGACCGCGCTCATGTGGTGATGCCGTATCACCCGCTCCTCGACCAGTACGAGGAAGAGCGGCTCGGCCCGGCCAGCATCGGCACCACTCGCCGGGGGAACGGGCCGGCCTTCACCGACAAGGTCGCCCGGCGCGGCATCCGGGTGGCCGACCTGCTCGGGGGCGCGGAGAACGAGCTGCGCGCCAAGCTCGAGCTGATCCTCCCGGAGAAGAACGTCCTGCTGACCGGGCTGTACGGTGCCCCGCCCCTCGATCTGGAGCAGATTCTGGAGCAGGCGCTGGAATGGGGAGAGCGCCTGGCCCCCTACGTGGTGGCCGCCGAGGAGCTGGTCCAGGACGCCCTGCGCGAGGGCAGGCGGATCCTGATCGAGGCTGCCCAGGGGTGCATGCTCGACCTCGACTATGGCACCTACCCCTACGTGACGTCCACCTCGCCGACGGCGGCAGGCGCCTGCCAGGGGGCTGGGGTCGGGCCGACGCAGGTCGATCGGATCATCGGCGTCTTCAAGGCGTATACGACTCGCGTCGGTGCTGGCCCGTTCCCGACCGAGCTGCACGACGCCACGGGCCAGCTCCTGCGCGAGCGCGGCCAGGAGTTCGGCACCACGACCGGCCGCCCGCGCCGCACCGGATGGTTCGACGCGGTGGCAGCCCGCTACGCGGCGCAGCTCAATGGCATGACCGAGATCGCGCTCACCAAGCTGGACATCCTCGACCCGCTTGACGAGATCCCCGTCTGCGTCGGCTACCTGATCGACGGTCGCGAGGTCAGCGTCCCGCCGGCCCGGCTCGATCTCCTGGCACGGGTCCAGCCGGTGTACGAGGTGCTCGAGGGCTGGCGGAGCGACACGTCGCAGATCACCAGCTTTGATGAGCTGCCGGCGGCGGCTAAGCGCTACATCGAGCGCATCGAGGAGCTGGTGGGTGTCCCGGTCACCATGATCGGCGTCGGCCCGGCACGCCGGCAGATTCTCTGGCGCGCGGCCGGCGCCCTGGCCTGAGGGACGAGCTGACCCGCGCGTCCCTGGCTAAATTGCGAGCATGGCGGATGAGGGGGCGAGGCCAGGTGGCCTCCTTCCGGGCCGAGGAACGCAGCCCCCATCGGAGAGGAGGAGGGCTGCTGGCCGCGCCCGCTCGGCGCGTGGACGGCCGGCCCGAGGGGCAGGCCCGCCGCTGCCTCCCCAGCGTGGCTCCCCACTGCGGCCGCTGGGTGGCCAGGCTGGGGCGCGCGGTGGGGGAGAGCGGCGCCTGCCCCCGGCCGGCCCTGGCGGCTTTGCGAGCGGGTCGGCCTCCGGTGCGCGCTGGGCCGGCGCGCAGCTCACCTGGGCGGCACGAGCTGCCGGGACCGGAGGGTGGGCCTGGAGCTGCCGGCCGGCTCAGCCTCCCTGGCCCGGGGGGTAGGACGGGGCGCGGCGTTGCCTGCGGGGGTTGCGCCGGATGGCGCGGCGGCTTGGGGGCTGCCTCGGGGCCGGCGGGCGAGGGGGCGATGCCCCTGGCCGTGGCCGGCGGTGGGCTGGGGTGGAGGCGGTTGCGGGGGGCTGGCACAGTCTCCGGCAGCTCCTGCGGGCCGGAGACGGCCTGTCCTGGCCCGGCTGCCCACTGGCTCCCTCTCGCCCCTGCCCGGGTGAGCGATGGTCGCAAGGCAGCCCGTCAACGGGGGAAGTGCCCCCCTCAGTCCCCCCGTCAACGGGGGGAGGCCGGGCTGGTGTAGGCCCGCGGGTTCCACTGGGACTCGATCCCCTCGTCAACGGGGGGCCCCTGCCACTGGCGGCAAGAGCGTTGTGGGCGGAGGCTGGACACGGAGTTGCCCGCGCCTTAAGCTCGGGGCTGGTGAATGCCGGTGGCCGCGGATCGTGCGCCGAGACCGCAGGGAGCGTGGCATGCTCGATGCGCAGCAGATACAGGAGATCATCCCGCATCGCTATCCCTTCCTGCTCGTCGATCGCATCGTCGAGATCGAGTGGGGGCAGCGGGCGGTCGGGATCAAGAACGTCACCATCAACGAGCCGTTCTTCCAGGGCCATTTCCCCGGCAACCCGATCATGCCCGGCGTGCTGATCGTCGAGGCGCTGGCCCAGGTCGGCGCCGTGGCGATTCTAGGGATGGAGGAGCACCGGGGGAAGCTCGCCTTCTTCGCCGGTATCGACCGCGTGCGCTTCAAGCGGCCGGTACGCCCCGGCGATGTGCTCCGCCTGGAGGTCCAGGTGGGGAAGATGCGCCGCAACATCGGCACTGGCACGGGCACCGCGACCGTCGACGGGCAGGTCGTCGCCGAAGGCGAGCTGATGTTCGCGCTCATCGACCCGGAGACAGCCAGGTAAAGGATGCCTGGATGAGCTGGCCGATCACTCGACAGCGGCAGGCGTGGCCACCCCGGCCACAGCACCCGGAGCGCATTCTCGTGATCAAGCCCTGCTGCCTGGGCGACGTGTTGATGGCCACGCCGGCCCTGCGCGCGCTGCACCTCGCCTTCCCGGGAGCCAGCATCGACGTAGCAGTGACGGCGTGGGCAGCGCCGGGGCTCGACGGGAACCCGCGCGTCCGCCGCCTCGTCCGCTACCCCGATCGCGCCACCCCGCGGGCGGTGCTGCGGCTCGGGCTCAGGCTGCGTCGTGAGCGCTACCAGCTCGGGATCGGGCTCGACCGCTCGCCGGTGGTGAACCTGCTGCTCTGGCTGGCCGGTATCCCGGTGCGGGCTGGCATCGACAGCCGGCGCCGCGGCGTGCTGCTCACCCACCCGGCACGTCCCCGACCGGGACAGCACGAGACGGAACTCTATCTCGAGGTGCTGGGGCAGTTGGGCATCGAGCCCCAGGGACTCCACCCGGAGTATGAGGTTCCCCTGGAAGCGCAAGAGTCTGCCCGTCACAAGCTCGCCGGCCTAGGCATCCAGAGCGGCGCTCGGGCGCTGGTCGTGATCCATCCGGGCGGGGCAGTCAACCCCGGCACAACCATGCTGAGCAAGCGCTGGCCACCGGAACGCTACGCCGAACTCATCGATCGGCTGGCCACCGAGTGGGGAGCAGCCGTCGTGCTCACCGGGAGCGCGTCCGACCGCGCGGCAGTCGAGGCCGTCAAGCGGGCGGCCCGAAGCTCGGTTTACGATCTCTGCGGGCAGTTGTCTCTACCGGAGCTGGCGGCCCTCTGCGCCGAGGCACAGCTCTTCGTCGGCAACGACAGCGGCGTGAGCCATCTGGCCGCCGCGGTCGGCACGCCGACGGTCACGATCTTCGGGCCTACCAGCCCGCTCCAGTATCGCCCGCTGGGGCTGAGGAGCCGGGTCTGCGCGCCCGAGGCAAGCTGGCGCCTGCCGACTGGGGTCGACCTGCGGAGGGGCCGGCGAGAGGATCCCGCGCTCGACATCCGCCAGGTCATGGTCGACGAGGTCTACGACGCCTGTGCCCTCCTGCTAGGCCAGGCAGCGTCTCGATGCTGATGCGCCAGTTCGCACGCAGCGCTATCTGTCGACTGGCTACCGCCTGGTCCGCTACCCCGGCGACTCCGGCCAGGCCCGAGCTGCTGTTGATCCGCCCGGATCACCTGGGCGATGTGCTCTTCCTGCTCCCCGCCATCGAGCGCCTGCGCCGGGCGCTGCCGGAGTTCCGGGTCACACTGATGGTCGGCCCCTGGAGCCACCCAGTCGTGGCTCGAGACCCGCACGTCGACGAGATTCTCACCTTCCCATTCCCCGGCTTTACCCGGGAGCGACCGCCGAACCCGCTTGTCCCGTACCTCGAGCTACGTCGGCTGGCGTCGCGACTGCGCCGGCGCGCCCCGCTGGCGGCCGTGATCCTGCGCGACGATCACTGGTGGGGAGCCTGGCTCGCTCGCGCCGCCGGAATCCCGATTCGGATCGGCGCGGACCACCCCGCGGTCTGCCCGCACCTCACCCACCCAGTTCGCCTCACCAGGTCCCACTGGGTGGAGCGCAACTGCGAGCTCCTCGACGCCACGGCCCGGCTACTCGGCGGCCAACCACCGGCCACGGCGATCGACCCCCGGTGCGTGCCGCTACGCTGGTACCCATGGCCGGGTGCGGAGCTCGAAGCCCGCCGCCTGCTCGACGAGGCTGGAGCCGGAGGATCGTACGCCGTGATCCATCCGGGTGCCGGCGCTCCGGTCAAGCGCTGGCCGGCGACGCGCTGGATCGCCGTTGGCCGCCAGCTGGTCGCCAGTGGGCTTCAGGTGGTGCTGACCGGCGGACCGGACGAGCGCGAGCTGGTCGAGACGATCCGCCAGGGAATCGGCAAGGGAGCGGTCTCGCTGGCGGCCCGCACGACGCTCCCGGTGCTGGCCGAGGTCCTCCGCGGCGCTCGGCTGGTCATCGGCCCGGATGCCGGCCCGCTGCACCTTGCCGTCGCGGTCGGCGCCCCGACGCTCCACCTCTTCGGGCCGAGCCAGCCCGAGCACTACGGCCCCTGGGGCGATCACCGCAAGCACCGCGTGCTCGAGGCGGGCTGGCGCTGCCCGCGCTGCGGCGACCTCAGCCCCGAGCGGCCAGAAGGCGCCGGCTGCATGCTGGCGATCTCGACCGAGCAGGTGCTCGTGGCCTGCCGGGATCTGCTCGACCATGACTGACCGAACGCTCTGGATCGGCATCGACGCCAGCCGGATCCTGCCGGGCCGCTTGACCGGTACCGAGCGCTACTCGCTGCGTATCACCGAGGCGCTGCTCGCGGCCGGACCCGCGCACCGGTACCGCCTGTATCTCAACCGGCAGCAGGCTATCCCGATCACGCTGCCGCCCCATGCTGAGCTCTGCCCGATCCCATTCCCACGGCTGTGGACTCACGCGCGGCTCTCGCTCGAGCTCTGGCAGCGGCCGGTCGACGTGCTCTTCGTGCCCGCACACGTGGTTCCCCTCTTCGCTCGCGGCCCGGTGGTGGTGACGATCCACGACCTCGGGTACCGCTACGAGCCCGAGGCGCATCCCTGGCAGAGCAGGCTCTACCTGGAGTGGTCCACGCGCTGGAGCGTCCGGCGCGCGGCTCGGGTCATCGCCATCTCCGAGACCACCCGCGACGATCTGCGTCGCTTCTACGGCGTTCCCGAAGGGAAGGTGCGGGTCATCCCGCACGGGGTCGACCCGCAGTTCGCCCCGCAGCCGCTCGAGGCGCAGCGAAAGATCCGCGAGCGCTATAGTCTCCACGCCCCGTTCGTCCTCTACCTGGGCACGATCCAGCCACGCAAGAACCTGGTGCGGTTGGTACGCGCGTTCGAGCGGCTGGCCGACTGCCGGCCGGATCTCGAGCTGGCGCTGGGCGGCAAGCGCGGCTGGCTGGCAGAACCGATCGAGCGTGCGATCACGAGCAGCCGCCACCGCGAGCGGATTCACCTTCTTGGGTACGTCCCGGAAGAGGACTTGCCCGCCCTCTACAGCGCCGCGACGGTCTTCGCCCTGCCATCGCTTTACGAGGGCTTCGGCCTGCCAGTGCTGGAGGCGATGGCGTGCGGCACCCCGGTCGTCGCCTCTAACCGCGGCGCGCTGCCGGAGATCGCCGGGCCGGCGTTGCTCGTCGACCCACTCGACGTCGACGCGCTGGCCGAGGGGCTGCGGCAGGCGCTCCAGCCTGACGTGCGCCGGCGGCTTGTCGCCGCCGGGCTGGAGCACGCGCGGCGCTTCCGCTGGGAGGTAGCGGGGCGTGCTACGCTGGGGGTGCTCGAAGAGGCAGCGAGGTCAGGGCGACGGCGGAGTAGAGCGTGATGGCGAGCCACCGCTTCCAGCGCTTCTTGATCATCAAACTCGCCGACCTCGGCGACGCGGTGCTGGCGCTGCCCGCGTTGCAGGCGCTCCGCCGCACCTATCTCCAGGCCGAGATCCACGTGTTGACCACGCCGCTCGGGGCCGAGGTCTTTCGCCTCAGCCCGGCCGTCGACCAGGTGATCGTCCTGGAGAAGAGCCGCTACGACCGGCCTATCCAGGCGATCGACCCGCGGGGCTGGCTCCCACTGCTGCGCCTGGCTCTGCGGTTACGCCGCAGCCGGTACGACGCCGCGATCCTGCTGCACCACCTGACCTTGCCGTTCGGCCGCCTGAAGTATCGTGCCCTGCTCAGGGCCACCGGTGCCCCGGTGCGGGCGGGTATCGACAACGGCACCGGAGCCTTCCTTTCCCACACCGTCCCTGACCTCGGCTTCGGGGCGAAGCCCGAGTGGCAGTACGCCCTCGACGCGGTCAAGACGGTCGGGGTCGTCGCCGAAGGCGGCCCGCCGCAGCTTGACCTGCCGGACGAGGCGCGCCGGGAGGCAGCCTCGCTGCTCGACTCCTGCTCCGGTGACGGCCCGCTGGTCGTCCTTCATCCTGGGGTCGGGCCGTACGGCCCAGGGCGCGCTTGGCCGCCGGAGCGCTTCGGAGCGCTCGCTCGCGGGCTCCTGGATGCCGGGTGCCGGGTTGTGGTGACCGGAACCGAACGGGAGCGGCCGCTCGCCGGCCCGGCCCTGGCCGTCAACGGTGTGCTCGACCTGGTGGGGCGGACCGGGATCGCGACCCTGGCAGCGGTGCTGGAGCGAGCCAGGCTGGTCATCGGAGCCGACAACGGTGTGCTTCACCTCGCCAGCGCGGTCGGCACGCCGGTCCTGGCGATCTTCGGTCCCTCGAATGCCGCTGCCTGGGCGCCGTATGGCGCTCTCCTCCATCAGGTGGGCGCCTCTCTGCCACACCCTGCACCGTGCGTCGCGCTGCACGCCGGCCTACCCTGCTCGCCCTGCTTCTACGTCGGCTACCGCCTGGGCCGGCCCGATGGCTGCCGGCGACGGACCTGCCTGGACGCGATCTCGCCGGAGGCAGTGTTGCGAATCGCGCTGTCGATGCTGGGTGGACTCCGGGCAGACACGGTCGACGCTGCACGGCACGGTCACCTTGCCGGCGGCGAAGGGCGTTGTGAGCGTGGTGATCCTCGCATCCGGGGTGGGCGATCGAAATGACTGTTGCCCAGGGCCCGATGGGCAGAAGCCCATCACGTATGGTATAGTTCACTCAGGCTGGCCGGCTGGTCAGCCGCTTTTTCGCGCCGGAGGTGATGAACCATGATGCAGTCGATCGCAGTGCAGTTGCCGGAGATCCTCGAGCGACTCGATCGGATCGGGGTGCGTCTTTGACCTCCCTGGCAAGCGCCGGGAGATCGCCCAGCTTGAAGAGCTGAGCGCCGATCCGGAATTCTGGAACGACCCGCAGCGTGCCCAGCGGACCATGCGACGGCTGAGCCAGCTCCGCGAGCAGGTGGAGCAGTGGGAGTCGCTTTCCCGCCAGGCGCGCGATTTGCAGGAGCTGTCCGAGCTGGCTGGGGACGACGATAACCTCCAGGCTGAGCTGGCTGCCGAGGTCGAGCAGCTCGCGGGCCAGCTTCACCAGCTCGAGTTGCGGCTCATGTTGAGCGGCCCGTACGACGCGCAGGATGCCATCCTGGCGGTCCATGCCGGGACCGGCGGGGTGGACGCGCAGGACTGGGCCGAGATGTTGCTCCGGATGTACCTGCGCTGGGCGCAGCGCGCTGGCTACCAGGCTGAGGTGCTCGATATCAGCGAGGGCGAGGAGGCCGGCATCAAGAGCGCGACCGTCGAGATCCGTGGCCCCTACGCCTACGGGTACATCAAGGGGGAGGCCGGCACGCACCGGCTGGTGCGGCTTTCCCCGTTCGACGCGGCGCATCGCCGCCATACGGCGTTCGCCCTGGTCGAGGTGCTGCCCGACGTCGAGGATGACACCGAAGTCGAGATCCGCGAGGAGGACCTGCGGATCGATACCTACCGGGCTTCGGGAGCCGGTGGCCAGCACGTGAACAAGACCGAGTCGGCGGTGCGCATCACGCACCTGCCCACCGGGATCGTGGTGACCTGCCAGAACGAGCGCTCGCAGATCCAGAACCGCGAGACCGCGATGAAGATCCTGCGGGCGCGGCTGATCGAGCTGAAGCTGCGGGAGCGCCAGGAGCAGCAGGCTCGCCTCAAGGGGAAGCCGTCGGTGACCGGCTGGGGC
>BEIC01000039.1 GCA_002898875.1 bacterium HR26 | reverse complement strand
GCGATGCGCACTGCCGTCTCGGTGGCGAGGGGATCGGGTACAGCGATGGCGAACACTCTTGCCTGCTGGATGCCGGCGGCCTGGAGTACCTGCTCATTGGCCACATCGCCATAGACAGCCGAGATCCCGCGCCGCCGGAGAAGGCGGATCGTGTCGGGATCACGGTCGATCACGACATAGCGGAACCGTCGGCGCTCCAGCGCTCGGACCAGCTCGCGGCCGGTTCGCCCATAGCCGGCGACCACCACATGACCGCGCAGCGGGCTGCTGTCGGGAGCGGGATCAGGTATGAGCTCGGGCTCAGAGGGGGCGATGACTCGGAGCGGCAGGGCCAGCACAGGCGAGAGCCGGTTGGCCAAGCCGACCAGACCGGAGTTGACCACGATCGAGATCACCGCCGTCGCGATGATCGCGTTGTACAGCCCGGCATCGATGACGGCAAAGGCGAGCCCCTGGAGGGCGAGGACGAAGGAGAGCTCGCCGATCTGGCACAGGTAGAGTCCTGCCTGCACACCTGCTTCGGGCGGGTAGCCCAGCCGGGTGAGCACGAGCGCGGTCGCGAACCCTTTGATGACGACGACGGCGAGCAGGATAGCGACCACGACCGGCCAGTCTCGTGCGATCGCTCCCGGATCGAGCAGGAGCCCGAGCCCGGCGAAGAACATAACGCTGAACACATCGCGCAGTGGAATGATCTCGCCGAGCACCTGATGTGCGAATTCGGACTCCGAGACGACGACCCCGGCCAGAAAAGCGCCGAGCGCGAACGAGAGACCGGCCGCCTGCCCAGCGAGCGCCACACCGAAGGCTATGGCGATGATGCTGAGCAGAAAAAGCTCGCGAGATCCAAGCCGGGCCACTTGGTAGAGCACCCAGGGGACAATCCGGGTGCCAAACAGGGTGAGGGCGATCAAGACCGTGCCGGCCAGCAGGAGCGAGCGGAGTAGCTCGACCCCGATCTCCTCTGCGCTCTCACCAGTGAGAGCCGGGATGATGGCCAGAAACGGGATGACGAGGAGATCCTGCGTCAGCGCGATACCGACGATCAGCCGGGCATAGGGTTGATCGAGCGCCCCGCGCATCTGCATCAGGGTCAAGGCCACGATCGAGCTGGAGATAGCGACGACCTCGGCCAGGAGCACGGCCTGACCGAAGTCGAAGCCGAGCGCGATGAACGCCGTGCCCGCGAGCACGGCAGTGATCAGGATCTGGCCACCGCCACCCCAGAGCGCGATCCGGCGGAGCTCCAGGAGTTCACGAAAGGAGAATTGCACGCCCAGGGAGAACATCAGGAATGTCACGCCGAGATCCGCGAAGGACTGAATTGCCTCGCCACCGACCGATACGAAGGGGTTGGCGCGTCCCAGCAGGAGGCCGGCGGCAAGGTAGCCGAGCACGACCGGCTGCCGGAGCCGCTGCGCCATTGCCCCGCAGACCAGGGCAAGGCCCAGTACCATGAGGAACTCGATGAAGACGCGTGTACTCTCCACAGCCTCCCTGTCCGATCGCGCTTGGCCGTCGCACGGGATGTCACTCTCGCCAGCGGCACACTGCGCGGGAGGAAGCGCGAAGATCGCCCCGCCCTCCCCCGCAGCTGGCTAGGTCCGTCAGCCTCGGGCTAGCTTGCCGAAGCGCTTGCTGCTCAGGTCACGAGCGCCATCTGGTGTTCTCCCTCAGATACTAATGGGAAATGGCCCCGGCGTGCCAGGCCGCACCCCGGCGTGCTGGACCGCTTGGTGGCACCTGGTGCCGCGTTGACACAGCTAGGAGGCTCTGCCATACTGTGTACGTACACGCTCTGGCAGGCCTGGTTCCGGCCTTCGCCGGCCGGTAGAATGGAGTTTGCCGCCCTGCATCGCTCAGGTGATGCGTTCGGCCACCCGGGCGGACGGTCCACCGCCGGCAAGCCAGAGCAAGGAGCGCCAGGAGGCATGAAGAGTAGCGAGATCCGGCGTACGTTCATTGAATTCTTCGCCGAGCGCGGGCATGTGCAACTGCCGAGCTCGTCGCTCATCCCGAGCGATCCCACCGTGCTGCTGACCACTGCTGGGATGCAGCAGATGGTGCCATTCTTCTTAGGGCTGGAGCGCCCACCGGCAAACCGGCTCCTGTCCATCCAGAAATGCTTCCGCACCGTCGACATCGACGAGGTCGGCGACGAGAGCCATCTCACCTTCTTTGAGATGCTTGGCAACTTCTCGGTGGGCGACTACTTCAAGGCGGAGGCCATCTCCTGGGCCTGGGAGCTGCTGACCGAGCGATTCGGCATCCCGGCTGAGCGCTGGTATCCCACGGTTCACCCCGACGACGACTTCTCCTATGCCTACTGGCGGGACGTGATTGGGGTACCGGAGTCGCGCATCTACAAGCTGGAGGACAACTGGTGGGGGCCGGTGGGCGCGACCGGGCCGAACGGGCCCGACTCCGAGATCCACTACGACCGGGGCGAGGAGTTCGGGTGCGGCAGGCCGGAGTGCGGCCCTGGCTGCGACTGCGGGCGGTTCCTTGAGACCTGGAACCTCGTGTTCATGGAGTTCTTCAAGGAGC
This sequence comes from bacterium HR26, assembly GCA_002898875.1. Lineage (GTDB taxonomy): Bacteria > Chloroflexota > Chloroflexia > Thermomicrobiales > Thermomicrobiaceae > Thermalbibacter. The sequence continues at coordinate 12,008 of BEIC01000039.1, read as the reverse complement.
CTGACGGGAGCCAGCGCCCGCTGCCGAAGAAGAACATCGACACCGGCATGGGCCTGGAGCGGATCGCGATGATTCTCCAGGGGGCCGGCTCAGTCTTCGAGACCGACCTCTTCTATCCCATCCTCGACGAGGCGGCGCGGCTCGCCGGCGTGCGGTACAAGGAGGACGCGCGCGCTGATCGCTCGCTGCGGGTCATCGCCGACCACGCGCGCGGCGTCACGTTTCTGATCGGTGACGGCATCTTCCCGGGCAACGAGGGGCGTGGCTACGTCTTGCGGCGGGTGCTGCGCCGCGCGATCCGCCATGGACGGCTGCTTGGCCTGCAGCGGCCGTTCCTTGGCACGCTAGCCGAGGTTGTCATCGAGTTGTTCGGTCCGCACTATCCCGAGCTGGTCCAGCAACGCGACCGTATCAAGCGCGTGATCACACACGAGGAGGAGCATTTCAGCCGGACGCTGGCGGCTGGGATGGCACGCTTCGATGCGCTCGTCGACCAGCTCAAGCGATCCGGCGAGACCGTGATCCCTGGTCTGGAGGCGTTCCGCCTCTACGACACGTACGGCTTCCCGCTGGAGCTGACGGAGGAACTGGCCAGGGAGGAAGGCCTCGAGGTCGATCGCCCGGGTTTCGAGTCCGCGCTGGAGCAGCAGCGGGCGGTGAGCCGGGCCGGTGCTGCCAGCCGGTTCGCCGACACTGTGCGGGAGCGGGCCGACCTCTATGCCCGCTACAGCGCCAAGCCAACCGAGTTCCTCGGCTACACGCAACTCGAGGCCGAGGGGACCATCGCCGGCCTCCTCGACCTGGCGCAGGCGGTGGAAGTGGCCGAGGCTGGCCAGGAGATCGAGGTTATCCTGGACCGCACGCCCTTCTACGGCGAGGCGGGTGGTCAGGTAGGCGACACCGGCTTGATTCGGACCGATACCGGCCTGGCCGAAGTCACCGACACCCAGCGGCCGACCCCGGAGCTGATCGTACACCGGTGCCGGGTGCGCGAGGGCTTCCTCCAGGTTGGCCAGCTTGCCCACGCCGTTGTCGATGGCCAGCGGCGGGCGGCGATCAAGCGCAATCACACCGCCACGCACCTCCTGCACGCCGCGCTGCGGCAGGTTCTGGGCGAGCATGCCCAGCAAGCCGGCTCGCTGGTGGCGCCGGATCGGCTGCGCTTCGACTTCACCCACCTGGAGGCGCTCAAGCCAGAGCAGCTTCGAGCGATCCAGGAGCTGGTCAATGAGCACGTGCTGCGCGACGAGCCGGTGCTGGCCGAGTACAAGCCGTTCCGGGAGGCGATCGCCGAAGGGGCCATCGCGCTCTTCGGGGAGAAGTATGGCGAGCTGGTACGGGTGGTCTCGATCCCTGGCTTCAGCAAGGAGCTCTGTGGTGGCACGCACGTCAACCACACGGGTGAGATCGGCCTGTTCCTGATCACCGACGAGTCGAGCGTCGCGAGCGGCGTGCGACGAGTCGAGGCGATCACCGGCATGCGCAGTGCCGAGTTCGCCTGGGAGCTGCTGGGCGTGACCCGAACCCTCTCGCAGGAGCTGCACGCACCTATCGCGCAGCTCCCGGCGGAGGTCGAGCAGCTCGTCGAGTCGCTGCGCCAGGCTCGGCGCGAGAACGAGCGGCTGCGCGCCGAGCTGGCGGCCGAGCGGGCGGGCTCCTTGATCCAGCAAGCCATTGCCATCGATGGGATCAAGGTGCTGAGCGCGCGCGTGGACGCGCCGAGCATCGATGTGCTGCGGGCGATCGGCGATCGACTGCGCGAGCGGTTGGGCTCGGGAGTGGTGATCCTGGGCACGTCGATCGGAGACCGGCCCACACTGCTCGCGATGGCAACGCGCGACGCCGTCCGGCGTGGCGTTGATGCGGGGAAGGTGATCCGGGCGATCGCCCCGATCGTCGGCGGGCGCGGTGGGGGCCGGGCCGAGCTGGCCCAGGGCGGTGGGAATGACCCGACCAGGCTGGAGGAGGCGCTGGCAGCGGCGCGAGACGTGATCGAGCGACAGGTCCGTGGAGCGCACGAGCGCAGTTAAGCTGGTCAGGATGCCGGGGGTGGAGCATGGCAACGGGCAGCGTCGGGCGGCTTACGCTGAGAGATGAGCGTGACATAGAACAGCTGCTCGGACGGCTCGCCTCCGGCAAGAGCGCTACGCTGGTCGTCGAGGTGCCCCAGGAGAGCACGGCTCTCCTGACGGCGAGCGAGTTCCGCCGTATCCGCGCAGCGTTGAACGAGTCGGACGCGGACCTGAGCCTCCAGCTCGACCCCGACGACCACTTTCGGCAGAACATGGCGCGCATGCTCGGTGTGCCGGTGGTCGAGACCCCGAGAGACGCGGAGGGGGATGCTCGTGACGACCGCTCGGCGGGGCCGGGCGGTGGAGCGCGTGGCCCATCCCGCCAGGCGACGCCGTCCCTGAGAGATCAGCCGACCGCTGATCTCGCGTCGTATGCACCGCGCTCGCGTCCCAATCGACCGGTGGCTCACGCACCGGGTCGGCGATCCTCCACCGGCACCATCGTCATCGCGAGGGAAGATGTGCCGGCTGGTGCTATGCGTGAACCGGGCGGCAGCCAGCGTCGAGAAGGCGGGCTCAGCAGCACGCTGGCCGAGGCGATCGCCACCGCCCGGGCAGCACGGTCGCGCCAGGCCGAGCCCGCGCGGCACGAGCGCGCGTTACTGCTGCGTGTACTGCTGGTGACCTGCTTGCTGCTGATTGCCGCTGCGACTACCGCCACGCTGGTCTTGCTGCTGGCGCCGCGCGCAACTGTCACACTGGTGCCGGAGACCATGCCGTTGCAGGTTGAGCTGACCTACGGTCTGGACTCGTCGGGCCAGTCCTTGGATCTCGCGATTCCGCCGCGAGAGATCGAGCGCACGATCACCGTCGAGCTGTCGAAGCCGACGACCGGCGAGCGCTTCGAGCCGGATGGGACAGCGAGCGGGCAGGTGGTCCTGGTCAACCCGTTTCCGCGCTCAATGACCATCCCAGGCGGGACAGCCCTCACGGGGCGCAACGGCGTGAGCTACACGACGACTGGCGAGGTGACGGTGCCGGCGGCCGATCCGTTCGGTTCCCTCTCCTTCGGATCAGCGACCGTCGGTGTTCGTGCCACGGTCGCCGGGCCGGACGGCAATGCTGACCCTGGTGTGGTCTCGGGCCAGCTCGACAATGGGGTGTTCTACAACAATCAGCAGCCGATCGGTGGTGGGACGCTCAAGCGGATCCCGCTGGTTGCCGAGGGCGATGTCAACGCGCTGCGCGAGCAGGCTACAGCGGAGCTTCAGGGGAAGGTGGATCAGACGGTGCAAGAGGCCCTCGAGCCGGGGGAGCGACTACTAGAGGGGAGCGTCGAGGTCGGCGAGCCGACCTTCCAGTTCAGCCATCAAGCTGGAGACGCGGCGGATCAGCTCGCTGTCCGAGCATCGCTCACGGTCCGCGCGCGTGCATATAATCCCGATGCGATCCACCAGCAGGCGCAGGACGAGGCCGGTCGCCGGCTCGCGAGGCTGGCCGGGCCACAGGTGGTGCTGCTCGGGAACACGCTCGAGTTCAGCGAGCCGGAGGCGATCGGCTCGAGCGGGACTGCCTGGCGCATCTCGGCGACGGGTCAGGCCCGCACGGTGCTGACCGAGGCGCAGCTCGCGGCTGCTCGGGAGGCGGTCGCCGGCAAGTCGCTGGCCGAGGCGGAGGCGGCGCTGCGCCAGATCGACGGGGTCGCCGAGGCGAACATCACCCTGAAACCCGATTGGGTCCCGCGTCGCATGCCCGAGTTCGCCTCGCAGATTCAGGTGGTCGTCCAACGTGAGTGAGCAACTGCCTCGTCGCTATCTCGGACTCGACATCGGGGGGCGACGGATCGGCGTGGCCGTGAGCGACGAGCTCGGGCTGATCGCCAGTCCGCTCGAGTCGCTGGATCTCTCCAAGCGTGGGATCGAGCGCTTGCTGGCGCTAGTTGAGCAGTACGATCCACAGGCGATCGTGATCGGCTTGCCGACGGGCCTCTCCGGCCGAGAGGGGCAGCAAGCGGCTGAGGTGCGCGAGTTTGCCGAGCAACTCCGCGCCCGCCTCGACCGGCCGATCATCTTCTGGGACGAACGGCTCACGACGGCGATTGCTGAGCGGGCGCTCATCGAGTCCGGCACGCGCCGCGCCCGCCGGAAGGAGCTCGTAGACGCGGTCGCCGCGGCTGTGATCCTGCAGAGCTTCCTCGACTCCCGGCGGGAATTGACGAACGACCGGGAAGTTCCGGTTTAGCCGCGAACGAATGAGTGTTGACGGCACTGCGCCGGATGGCTATACTGCCGGCAACACCGGGGAGACGAGGATGAAGCTGGTTATTGCGGTGGTTCAGAACGACGACGCGGACGCGGTGATCGATGCGCTGCTGGAGCACGACTTCCGGGCGACGCGGCTCGCGAGCACCGGGGGATTCCTGCGGCGCGGCAACACGACGTTACTGATCGGCGTTGAGGACGCGCAGGTCGACACCGTGCTAGACCTGATCCGGGAGCACGCGGTCACGCGTACCCGGCAGCAGGGGCCGACCGGAGAGGTCCAGCCGGCGGCGGCGACCGTCTTCGTGCTGAACCTGGAAGACTACCAGCGCCTGTAGACGACTCCTCCACTCCTCAGTTGTCAGATGGGTCGCACCTGGCCCGATGGAGCCCGCCGATGAATTCCTTACTGACGCTTCAGGTGCGGCTCAGGTGGGTCCGGCTCCGGATCCCGCTGTTGCACGTGGTCGTCAGCGCGGCGATAGCCGGTCTGATCAGCGCGGTCGGGCGCGAATTCCAGCCCCAAGCTCTTCCATGGCCCTGGTGGCTGGTCACGTGTTGGCTCGTGACCTCGTGGGCAGTCGCGCTGGCTGTCCACATCGCCGGTCACATCGTCGCTGCACGGCTAGCCGGAGACGATGTCTATCGGTGCGCGATATGGATCTTCGGGGATGCTCCTGACAGCTACCGCCTGCCCCTCCCGCCGGCCCAGGAGACAGCGGTCTCGCTCGCTGGGCCGACGGCGAGTCTCCTGCTGGGCGGGCTGGGGGCGAGCCTCTGGTTGTGGACTGGAGCCAGCTCGTTTTCGCCGGGCTTGGCTTTGCTCGGACTCGCGGTGGCATCGCTCATGCTCGGGCTCGTCAATCTGCTGCCGGGGCAGCCGCTGGACGGCGGGCGAATCCTGACCGCGCTACTGCTCTACCTGCACGGTAGCTCGACCGGAGCCTGGAAGGTGACTCTGGCGTTCGGGCGGCTGATGGCGCTCTTCCTGCTCGGGCTGGCCCTGATGCTGCTGCAGGCGCATCCGGCTGCGGCGATTCCAGGGCTCTGGCTGGGCTGGCTTGGCTGGTCGCTCGGTAGAGCGCTCCGCTGGGAGGGCCTTCGGTTGATGACGGCCACGGTGGGCAGGACGAAGCCGGCTTCGTCACTCATAGGTGTGCAAGCACGAGTGCAAGCGGATCAGCCGATCAGCGAGATCGCCGAAACGCTGTTGGCGTCCGATCGCTCGCCGCTGGCGCTCGTGCTCGACGGCGATGCCGTGATTGGGGTCCTGGCGACTGACCAGCTGGTGCCTGCACTCCGCCGCCGGGTCTGTGAATCCGCGCGTCGCGTGATGGTTCCTATCGAGCGATTGCCGCAGGTCAGCGGCCAGGAGCCGGTGGTCTGCGCATTCGAGCTGCTGCTGGATTCAGGCGCCCCAGCCATTCTCGTCACCGAGGGGCAGAGGATCATCGGGGCGCTCGCCCTGGGATCGCTGAGCAAACTGCTGAGGCTACAGCAGAGCGCGCACTCGACGGCGGTGGCAGACAACTCGGGCTGATCCCTCGATGCCGTGTTCGGCGACGCTGTGACGCGATTCGGTACGCGCTCCGTGCCCGCATTCGGCTGGCAGGATCGGCAAGTCTATCTCAGATCTTCCGCCACACCTTGCCATCCGGCCAAGGGATCCAGGAACCAGGTATGGATGGCGATGAGGCCCGCTCCGTTCGGCCCGAGCCGCCTCCCGGCTTAGAACGGCTCGTAATCATCAGACCTGCTCTGCGGACCGAGGCTGATGGTCAGACTCACGGATCCGCTTTGCGATCCGCATCGAGATCCATCCTCAGGCCGGGTTCTCGTATTCGACCATCCGCTTGCGTGCCTCCTCCTCGCCGAGCACAGTCGACCAGACAGACCAGCAGGTCAGCGGCCTGGTCTGGTGGAATGCCCTGCTCGCGGACGAGCGAACGCCAGGTGGTGAAGGCGAGCGCATGGGCGAGCGCTCCCCGTAACAACGGCTCACGTTCCGGATCGATTTCCCAGCCTGCGCTGAGTACCTGATGCATGTGTGCGAGCGCTTCTGAAACCGGCCCCAGTGCCTCGAGGAGGGCCGGGATGAAGGGAGCATCCCGCTGCACGTTGGCCAACATCTGCTCGTTGTGCTCGTAATATGCAGCAAGCTCGATGAGCGCTCGGCGCAAGCGCTCCCGCGGATCGGTGATCGTGCACCACGCCTCGGGGTCGGGCAGCGGGTGCTCGGCGCGCCAGTGGGCTGCACAGGCACGGTAAAGCGACGCCTCGTCTGGAAAGTGGCGGTAGACGGTCACGCGCTGGACCCCAGCGCGCTCGGCGACCGCGCTGATCGTCGTCTGCGCCGGTCCGACCGTCTCGTGTAGCTCTACTACCGCCTCAATGATCCGTCGCCGCGTCGCTTCCTGCTTCTCCGCACGGCGTTTCAGCCGGTACTTCCGTGGCATAACGTTCTTTCACTACTCACCGGTGTTCACCGATATTGACATGAGCGCGATTCGCTGCTAGTCTATGAGCATCAGTATACAGCCGTGTATGCTGATTGGGAACCGCCGGACCGGGCGGTACGACGCCGCGAGGCGCAAGGGGGTCATATGTTCGCCGTACAGTCGAGCGACCTAGAGCTGCTGCAGGCATGGCAGGAGCATGACCCAAGGCTCCGCTGGCGGGTTCAATTTCCATTCATGGGCGTGCCGAACACGGAATCCTTCGGGGTGGTCTATTTCGAGGTCGAACCCGGAGATGCGCTCGCAACGCACACCGATAGCAAGGACGAGATCGTCATCCTCCTCAGCGGTCATGGTGAGGGAACTGTCGGTGACGAGACACAGCGCCTCTCGGCGGGTGCGGTGGTCTTCATCCCGGCGATGGTGCCACATGGGTTCTGCAATACGGGCACCGAGACCTTGCGCGCGGTGGGAATCTTCGCTGGCGCGATGGTAACCAGCACGTTCGCGGAACCGGTCATGCCATTGGGCCAGCGTGTCATCGGCCCTCCGTTGGCGGTGCACGAGGTGCGGTGATCCGGCGAGCGAGAGGATGCCCGAAGACGGTCCGCGGGCATCAGCTCGCTGATCACGCCAGGCTCGCCCGCTGAGATCAAGCGGGCCAACTATCGCTTGGGCTATGGTGGAGGCGAAGCCGTGCTCGCTGGCGGACAGTCGGACCGCGCCCCGACTCCCGAAGCATGCGACGCGCAGTCGGCGTGTCTGACCACGTGTGTAGACAGGGACGTCAGGATGATCGCGCTTCCATACGTGCCAGATCCAGGCCACTGCCGAATGTGGTCGGACCGGTCTTTCCTCACGTTCAGGCGTAGTGGGCGAATCGGCTCCTCCCAGCGTGGCGTGACTGGGGGACGCTACGAGTAGCGGCCCCGCTGGAGCCGGCGCATCCGCCAACGGAAGGCGACGAGCGTCAGCGTGGCGAGCATGAAGCCGAAGAGAAAGAGCAACTCAGGGTTCGGGCGATCGACGAAGCGCGCGCTGATCATGCCCAGCAGCGTCGGGTAGATGAGGAGTCCACCGAGCGCGAAGATGCTTGCCTCGATCACGGCCAGGCGTGGCGAGGCTCCGGTACGCCAGCTCACCAGGAAGGGGATAAGGGTGCCGGCTGGTAGCCAGAGGAGGAATGCGCGCAGCACTTCGCCTGACATCCGGATTCTCCCTCGTTTCGCTTCACCGCCTCGCCGGACATCGCTTGGGTCGTACTGTCAAGTATGCCGCGGGCCGGGTCGTAGATACATGCTTATCCGGCGATCTCGACCGGAAGGCGCACGAAGGCCGGTAACGGCCGAGCATGCCCTACGCGGGGCCCGGCAGCCGAACGGGACGCTGAGCGCCCAGCCTTCAGCTCCGCTGCAGTCTTGCCAGGGTCACCAGGTTGCGCGCCAGGACGGCATTGGTTACCGGGCCAGTTCCTCCCGGCACCGGGGTGAGCGCGCTGGCGACCTCGGCCACGGCCGGGTCGACGTCGCCGACGAGGCGTTCCCCGACGACGTTTACCCCGAAGTCGACGACCACCGCACCGGGCCGAACCATCTCCGGCCCGATCAGGCCCGGTGAGCCCGCAGCCACGAACAGCAGCTCAGCGGTCCGTGTGACTTCCGCGAGATCGGCGGTCTTTCGGTGGCAAACCGTCACAGTGGCGTCTGCGGAGAGGAGGAGCGAGACGAGCGGGCGACCGACGACTGGGCTGCGGCCGACGACGACGGCTCGGCGGCCGCTGACGGCAATACCGTAGTAGCGCAGCAGCTCCATCGCACCGGCCGGGGTACTCGGTGGAATGGCCGGGAGACCGAGATGGAGGCGTCCCACGTTGAGCGGGGTAATCCCGTCGACATCCTTCTCCGGGGCGATCGTCAGCGCCGGGAGCCAGCGGGGAAGGTTGTGCGGGAGCGGCTGCAGCGCGAGGATACCGGTGACGTCTGCTTGTTGATTCAGGCGCGTGACGATTTCCCGGAACCGCTCCTCGTCGATGGAATCGTCAAGCGAGATGGTGCGGATCTCGATCCCGAGCGGCGCCAGCGTCTTGTGGATAGCTCGAGCGTAGGATTGTGCTCCCGCATCGGCGGGGAGCAACACGGCGACGCCGAGCCGCTGGGATGATTGCGTGACGATTGCATCCAATTGTTCACGTAAATCACGCAATATCTCCTCAGCCACTGGGTATCCCTCAAGTAGACGAGCGGGCATCGCTCTCTCCCTGATCCGCGCCGGCGAACGACAGCGCGCGGGACAGCTCGTTGGCCAGCGCGTCGGCTTCCGCTTGTGTCGACCGGATCTGGGCCGCGATGTGACTGCGTGCTGGTTGGTCCAGCAGCGGCAGGTTGGCCTCGGCCATCAGCGAGGCAGCGACAATGGCCGCGCGGGCGAGCTGGCCGGAGGCACCGAGATCGCTGGCGACGAAGGCGGAGCACAGCGGCGCGATGGCCGCGAGCTGGCGCAGGAGCTCGAGGCCGGTTGTAGCCGTGGCCAGTGGGCACTCGGCGGCCGCCAGAGCGGCCAGGCGCACGTCATCGCTCGCTGTCCCGGAGCCGCCCTTGCGCGCCGCGCGCAGCGCGGCCAGGAGCCGGGCGAGCACGGCGCGGTCTTCTTCGGCCTGCTGGACGAAGCGCGGGGTAAGCCGCGCGAGCGCTGCCTCCGCTGTGGCGAAGGCATGGGTGCGGTCCGGGTCTCTGGCGGCACGCTTGCCTTCGACCGCGACAACCATCCGTGCGGTCGAGCTGGCACCGGCCAGCGTTACCGCGGCGAGCACGCCACCGCCTGAAGGATCGCGCGGATCAGCGAGCCGCTCGAGCAGCGTCGCGATGGTCCATTGGGCGATCGCCTCCGTCATCTCGGGTGCCATCCCGATCCGGTCATAACTCGTCCGGCCCCACCTAGGGAAAGGCCGCATCACCGCGGCAGTATAGCACCGCCCTGGCTCGCAACGCGCACCCTGTCCCATGCTGGCGTGATGATGTCATGTAACTGGCTTCGAACCGGAGACCACGCCCTCTTGTGCCCAAGAGGCAAGGCAATGTGGACAACCGGGACAAGGGTTGACAGCAGGGCACGTACCTGCTAGGATGGGGGTGACAGCGAGGCAGGGTATTCGCCAATAGCGAAGGGATGTGAGGACATGGACGAGCGAGGCCACGATGAGCAGTCGCGCGTGACCCCGTTCGCCGAGCTGCTGCGGCGCTACCGCGAGGCAGCACGGGTATCGCAGAGCCGGCTGGCACAACTCTCCGGCTTCGATCACAGTTACGTGAGCCGGTTGGAGAGTGGACGTCGGGCACCGACCCGGGAGGCAGTGCTCCGGCTGGCGTCAGCCCTGGGGCTCGGGCCCGCCGAGCGCGACAACCTGCTGGCGGCTGCCGGCTTCCTGCCGCAGCGAGCAGAGCACCTGTTCGGCCATGTGCCGGTGCTGACGGACGTGGTGCAGCTCCTGCAGAGCGAGGATGTGCCGGAGCCGGTGCGCCAGGACTTCCAGCAGATGCTGGAGCTCCTGGTGCGCCAGGTACGGCGCTCTGCCTGGACCGGCCGGCGGACGTTTACGAGCGAGTTCGCCGGGGCAGATTGACTGGTACCATTAGAGTCGCAAGGCTCGGAGAGCGCTTCGGGTCCAGCGAAGACGGAGTCCGGCCGACCACCGGACACCGAAGAGCAGCGTGAAGGTTGGGGTTAACATGGGTCGGTCTCGCCCGTTCGCGCACCTCCACCTGCACACCGAGTTCTCGTTGCTCGATGGACTCGGCAGGGTGCCCGAGTACATCGCACGGGCGCAGCAGCTCGGGATGGAGCACGTCGCCATCACCGATCATGGGGTGATGTACGGCGTGATCGATTGGTACAAGGCGGCGAAGGCTGCCGGTCTTCACCCGATCCTGGGTGTGGAGGCGTACCTCGCTCCGCGGACGATCGAAGATCGGGACAAGATCTCGTATCACCTGCTGCTGCTGGCTGAGAATGAGCGAGGCTACCGGAACCTGCTCAAGCTCGTGAGCAAAGCGAGCCTGGACGGCTTCTACTACAAGCCGCGCATCGATCTCGACCTGCTGGCCGAGCACGCCGAGGGGATCATCGCCACCTCAGCCTGTCTGAAGGGACCAGTCGCGGCCAACCTCGTGAACGGCAACGAGGAGGAGGCACGGCGCTTCGCGGTGACGCTCCGAGACATTTTCGGCCCCGAGCGCTTCTTCATCGAGCTGCAGGATCACGGCCTGCCCGAGCAACAGCAGGCGAACCGGAAGCTCATCAGCCTGGCGCGGGAACTCGGCCTGCCGCTGGTCGCGACCAACGATGTCCACTACCTCGACCAGGCCGATGCTGCGGTGCAGGACCTTTTGGTCTGCATCCAGACCAATACCACGATCCATGATCCGAAGCGCATGCGGATGCAGTCGGATCAGCTCTACTTCAAGAGCCCCGAAGAGATGTGGCGCGTCTTCGAGGACGTGCCGGAGGCCCTGGAGAACACCGTACGCATCGCCGAGCGCTGCCAGGTTGAGCTCGAGTTCGGCCGACTGCACCTGCCAGATCCAGGGGTACCGGACGGGATGACTGCGGACGAGTATTTGGCCCAGCTCTGCTGGGAGGGTATCCGCCAGCGGTACCCTGAGATCACCGAGGAGGTCCGACAGCGGCTGGAGTACGAGCTCGATGTCATCAAGCAGACTGGCTTCTCCAGCTACATGCTGATCGTCCGGGACTTCGCCGACTTTGCCCGCCGCCAGCGGATCCCCTTCGGCGTACGCGGCAGCGCGGCTGCCAGTATCGTGCTCTACGCGCTGGGCATCACCGATATCGATCCGCTTGCCAACCGGCTGGTGTTCGAGCGGTTCCTCAACCTCGAGCGCCGCGAGATGCCGGATATCGACATGGATTTCGCCGACAACCGGCGGGGCGAGGTCATCGACTACGTGGCGCGGAAGTACGGACCGGAGCGGGTGGCGCAGATCATCACCTTCGGGACGATGGGCGCCAAAGCAGCCATCCGCGACGTCGGCCGCGCCATGGGCTGGGCCTACTCGGACGTGGATCGCATCGCTCGGCTCATCCCATCGACGCTGAACATGACGCTCGATCGCGCGCTGGCGGAGAGCCCGGAGCTGCGCCAGCTCTACGAGACCGATCCGCGCTCGCGCGAGCTGATCGACAACGCGCGAAGGCTGGAAGGCATCGCTCGCCACGCTGGGACGCACGCGGCCGGCGTGGTCATCGCCGCCACGCCGCTGGTCGAG